>JAEPMM010000250.1 GCA_017643965.1 Marinobacter sp. | reverse complement strand
TTCCCAGCCCTGAGGCATAGCCACGCACCAGGCGGCCGGCACGCGAATATATTCACCGAATCCACCCGCGGTGTTCATGCCCAGGTCGTAGCCGGTGACGATCACCCTGCTGCCAACGGCCGGTTTGCCGGTAGCGGATTCGATCACTTCACCCGCCGCGTCAATGCCGGGGGTGTGCGGGAAGTTGCGGGTTACTCCCTTGTTGCCGGAGGCGGACAGCGCATCCTTGTAGTTCAGGGAGGAATGGCTGACTCTGATCAGTACCTCGTTTTCCGGCAAGTCGGCGGTTTTTAGGGTCTGTTCGCTGCCCTGGTAAGTTCCGTTATGTTCCTGCACTTGCCAAGCTTTGAATTCGGTTGCGGTTGTCATGGAAATATCCCGTTTCTATCAGCTACTGGATTTTCTGGTTCCGGAACGCGCTCAGTACTTTCCATACGGTGTGCTCAAGAGCGGTGCTGGTGGCCAGACCAAGTTTTTCCGGCAGGGTTCGCTTGCGCTGGAATGTAACCGAGATTACGTCGGCATGCTCGCAGGCTTCAATGAGATATTCGTCGGAGGTCTGAATCTGATCAATCAGGTTGACGTCCAGAGCGCGGCGGCCAAACCAGATATCACCATTTGCCACAGCGGCTATGTCGAGCCCAGGCCTGCGCTCGCTGACGTACTCTTTAAACAGTACGTGTGTGTCTTCCAGATCTTCCAGGAATTTCTGACGGCCCTTATCTGTGTTCTCACCGAATACGGTCAGTGTCCGCTTGTGTTCTCCGGCCGTGAGCACTTCGAAATCCACATCGTTCTTTTTCAGCAACCGGTGGAAGTTGGGTAACTGGGCAACAACGCCAATGGAGCCGAGAATGGCAAATGGTGAGGCGACGATCCGGTCGGCCACACAGGCCATCATATAACCACCACTGGCAGCTACCTTGTCAACACAGGCGGTCAGATGGATGCCCTTACTGCGGATACGGTCAAGCTGGGCCGCTGCCAGACCGTAGGAGTGCACCAGTCCGCCCCCACTCTCGAGGCGAATCACCACTTCATCCTGCCCCGGTTTGGCGATACTCAGTACGGCGGTAATGGCGCGTCTCAGCGGGTCTGTGTCGCTGGCCTTGATATCGCCATCAAAATCCAGCACAAACAAACGCTTTTTCGGATCGGCGGGCTCCGCTCCGGCTTTGCGCTTCCCTTTATCTGCCTTGGCCTTGGCTTTTTCTTCCTTCTTATGCTTCTTGGCCCAGGCTTTGCGATCCTGTTCGGATAGCAAGCGAGCCTCCAGCGATTCGCGCAGCCTGCGGTACTTGTCATTGAGTTTCCGCACCCTGAGCTCGCCATCGCCGCTCTCCTCACCCTTGTCTTTCTGGGCGGCAGACAGGATGACCGAAATGACAACAATCAATGCCACGACCAGTGTCACGGCTTTGGCAACGAACAAACCGAACTCTGTCAGAAATTCCAAATTGCTTCTCCAGGCTGATTTTCAAAGCCATGATTGTAACTTACCGGGTCTGCCGTAGTAAGCGATCGGCGATTTTAAAACAAGCGTTCGATAGAGGTTGACACTGTCAGTCTGTCACCCTAAAGTCGGAAAGCTACGTCGGCTCTTCCGGCCCGGAACAGGCGCACGCCTGGGACCCCATAGCCGTCGCCAAGCCAAGACAATCATCAAAAAGGGTAAAATAATGTCTGTAGCTCAGGTATTTGAAAATCTCGAACAGAATTTCAACGCAGACGCAGCGCAAGGCCTCGATCTTGTATTCCAGTTCGACATCGAAGATGACAAGACCTACCACCTGGTTATCAACGATGGCACCTGCAAACTGCACGAAGGTGCCCACGATGATCCTTCCGTGACCCTGATTATGAACTCAGAAACCCTGCAAGGCATTGTCTCAGGCGAGACTGACGGCATGCAGGCATTCATGGCAGGTCAGCTGCGCGCCGAAGGCGACATGATGCTGGCAACCAAACTGGGCGAACTGTTCAAGATGGGCTGATCACCTGCCTGCAGAATCATCGCTCCGAAAAAAACCTGCCAGCTGGCAGGTTTTTTTTGTTCAGAGCCCGACGTCATCCAGTGACGTCTCCGCAAGGCGAAGCAGGTCAGCATTTCGCTCCTCCCGCTTGCCAATACTCTCGATGTAATACTCAAGCGACGTCAAAGCATCCGCCAGCGCTTCCAGCACCTGGGCCGCCGGCGCGCCCCGGGCATCCAGCAGGCGATCCTGGATCGACGCCGCCACCCGGGCCAGCACATCCGCTGCTGCCGGATCGTTCACCATCTGCAGACCTCCCCATATGCTGTGCAGCGTGGCGGGCAGGTTGGCGAGGTGAAGTTTGTCGTAATCGGATTCAATGAACGCGGTGATGGCCCGCTTGGCGAGTGTCAGTGCGCTTCTGGCCTCATCCGCAACGACAAACATGGCCTCCTGAAGATACAGGGATTCATCGCGCTTGCGCTCACCGGTCGCCAGTGCGTCGGTTTCCGATGTAATACCGCGGGTAACGATCTGCAGCACAGCATCTTCAATCCCCAGAACGGAATCGGCGAGAGCGTAGAGCTCGTCATCGGCAGGCAGCCGGGATTCAGATTCCCAGCCGCGCAGGCGTGCCGCTTCTTCCCGACAGCGACCAGCCAGCTTGTTGAGATCCAGCATCAGCAATGTGTTGCCAAGACGCTCAAGGGTGTCGGCAATGGAGGACAGCTCGGCAATGTCGGGCTCAATTCCCCGCTCGATGATATCAAGCTTGTCCTTGAGCTGATTGAGCTCGTCCTGCAGTGCTTCGGACAAGGACTTCAGAACATCGGAGCCTGGCCCGTAGAGACGGCGTGCATGTGCGGCCATCATCGAATCCGGGTACTCGGTTGGCGCCAACCGGTAGGCGGACAGGATACTGGTGACTTCGGGGTTGCCGGAGCCACTGCGATAAAGCAGATAGACCAAGTCCCGAATCAATGAGTCCGGGGCATCTTTCGCTGTGGCCACCTTACCGACATAGACCACTTCCCGGGCGTATTTCTCGACCCGCATGAACATGCGCTTGCGGGCTTTGTTGAACGGCATGGCCCGGTCCAGCATGGTATCGGCCACAATCGCCACCAGGCACCACATCTGCCCCATCGGCGCGCCCTGGCACAAGCGCGCAAGCCCACGTGCGGAGCGACCGAACAGCTTCTTGCTCACCACTTCGTTGCGCTCACGGAGAATGCCCAGAAGCCCGACCTGGAAAGTCAGGCGCATTCGGCGGGCAAGAATCTCGTATTCCGATTCATTGCCTTCAAAAGGCTGGATGCTGACACCGCCACAAAAATCCGGCCGCTCCTTTACGTCTACTTCAAAGAAGCAGGATTCAGGATACGGTTTCTCCTTGCGCGCTTCGCGAAGCTCATTGATCACGGGCAGGAGCAATTCGGGATGATCAGCACGCTGCTGATGGTAGTACTCAACATAGCGACGGAGTATGAAGAGCGCACTGTTCAGCGTGGTCAGGAGAATGTTCTTGTCATCGTTCGCGCCAACGGGCACATCGTTGGCCATGCTCACGGCTTCCTGGCACAGCAGGGTGCCACCGCGCAGCTCAACAAGAATGAAAATGCCGCGAAGCTGGTTCAGGAAATCCACGCAGTTCTGAAGATCTTCGCCACTTTCACGGTTTTCCTGAAAGCGTTCGAGGCTGGATTCTGCCTGCTTTATGGTCTGCTCAATTTCACTTTTGACCAGATCAAAAGACTGCGATTTCGTCGCCAGAGACGATTGAACCATAAACGCTTCCTGTTAATGTTGCGGAGACTACCGCGTCCTATTCTTGTTACTGCTCGCAAAAAAGTGGCGAACTAATCATTACTTATAACACAAAACTCAAGTTGCTCAAGAAACCCGGAATGTAACAAATGGTACAGGAAGATGCAGTTCTCACTTCCCGCGGCTGAAATCCGCGCTGGTCTAACCGCCCGGATTCTCGATGCGGTTCCAGACTGTGCCACCGGCCTGCTTAGCCAGCGCATCCATGAACTCATCGTGAGCCCGAGCCTCATCGTCGGACGCTTTCAGAACCCGTAATGGCTTGCGTTCTGCCGATAGCCGCCGGATTCCACCGGAGCCGCCGCCGTCCTCGCTGCCGGCATCCAGTGACAACGCCGTTTGCCCCCCCGTGAGCAGAAGGTAGACATCCGCGAGGATCTCCGCATCCAGCAGGGCGCCGTGTAGCTCACGGTTGCTGTTGTCGACCCCGTAACGCTTGCACAGGGCGTCAAGGTTGTTTTTCTGGCCGGGGTGCTTCTTGCGCGCGATGGCCAGCGAGTCGACCACGCCGCAATGTTCAGCGGTTTTGCGTACCGGCTTGAGGCGGGCGAATTCCGAATCCATGAAGCCGACGTCGAACGCGGCGTTATGGATAACCAGTTCGGCACCCTTGATGAACTCGAAGAACTCGTCGGCTATTTCGGCAAACACCGGCTTGTCTGCAAGAAACTCGTTGGTGATCCCGTGAACCGTGATCGCTTCGGCTTCAACCTCCCGCTGGGGGTTGATGTAAACATGGTAGTTACGGCCGGTCAGTTGCCGTTCCATCATTTCCACACAGCCGATTTCGATGATGCGATGACCCTCATTGGGATCAATACCGGTGGTTTCTGTATCCAGTACTATCTGTCTCATGGCCTGCCTTTTCCTGCTTACGCGTTCGCCAACTCGTCCACACCCCGATTGGCCAGCTCGTCCGCCAGCTCGTTGTCGGGCACACCGGAGTGTCCTTTTACCCAATGCCAGTTCACCTGGTGGCGAGCCACCTCATCATTGAGCTCTCGCCACAGGTCCTCATTTTTCACCGGCTTTTTCGCGGACGTCTTCCAGCCGTTGCGCTTCCAGCCGGCCATCCACTCGGTGATGCCTTTGCGAACGTACTGGGAATCGGTGTATAGCTCAACCTCACAGGGCCGCTTCAACGCTTCCAATCCCTTGATGGCGGCCATGAGCTCCATACGGTTATTGGTGGTTTGAGATTCCCCCCCGTGAAGAGTTTTACGCACTTCACCGTAACGGAGCACCACACCCCACCCTCCGGGCCCCGGATTGCCCTTGCAGGCGCCATCGGTATACAGAACGACCTTACCGGCCATGACCACTCCCAAGCTCTGGTGTTTCAATGTTGACCTGACTGGCGCATCCGCGAGAAGCGCCAACCGTTCCGGTGCCGGGCAACGGAATCACTTTCTTTTGCCGCCACGCCGGACGACGGGGAATGCGCGAGCAGACCCGTTTTTTGGCAAGGATACAGTAATAGGCCCCGACAGGCAGAATTCCATTGCCGCAG
>JAEPMM010000430.1 GCA_017643965.1 Marinobacter sp. | reverse complement strand
GGTTCTCCGGAATAAGCTAATGCTCGATTTTGAGCACGGAAACAGGTGTTTCGGATGAAAAAAGTCTGGCCGGAAGGTATCATCTGTGCCCGTTTCTGACCATACGGAGTCTTAACCCGGATCAACGGCAGGCTCTGTTGTACTGATTTACGCCAAATCCTTATTCATTGAAGGTTCGGATATCAACATGACGCAAGCGAGTTCGAAGCAACAGCGCGATATTCTGGTGACCAGCGCCCTGCCCTACGCCAATGGCCCCATCCATCTGGGCCACCTGCTGGAGTACATTCAGACCGACATCTGGGTGCGCTATCAGAAAATGCGCGGTCAGAACTGCTACTACGTTTGCGCCGATGATGCCCACGGCACTGCCATTATGCTCCGCGCCGAGCGCGAAGGCATTACCTCCGAGCAACTGATTGACCGTATCCGCGAGGAGCATCAGGAGGATTTCAGCGGTTTCCATATCCGCTTCGACAACTACTACACCACCCATTCCGAGGAGAATCGTCAATTCTCGGAGTACATCTACCGGAAGCTGCAGGAAAACGGGCACATTGCGACACGCAAGATTACCCAGTTCTTCGATCCCGAGAAGAACATGTTCCTGGCGGACCGTTTTATCAAGGGCACCTGCCCCAAGTGCAAGACCGAGGATCAGTACGGCGATAACTGCGAGGCCTGCGGGGCCACTTACACGCCGGCGGAGCTGATCAACCCCCGCTCTGCCGTGTCCGGGGCCACTCCGGTTGAAAAGGAATCCGAGCACTATTTCTTCAAGCTGCCGGACTTCGCCGATTTCCTGGGCAAGTGGACCCGCAGTGGTACCTTGCAGCCGCAAGTGGCCAACAAGCTGGCGGAGTGGCTGGATGCCGGTCTGCAGGAGTGGGACATCAGCCGCGATGCGCCTTACTTCGGGTTCGAGATTCCGGACGCGCCCGGCAAGTATTTCTATGTCTGGCTGGACGCGCCCATCGGCTATCTCGCCAGTTTCAAGAACCTGTGCGTGCGTGAAGGCATCGACTTCGAGCATTTCTGGAAGAAGGACTCCACGGCCGAGGTGTACCACTTCATCGGCAAGGACATCATCAATTTCCACGCCCTGTTCTGGCCGTCGATGCTGCACGACGCCGGCTTCCGCACGCCCACGGCGGTCTGGGCGCACGGCTTTGTTACTGTGAACGGCAAGAAGATGTCCAAATCCCGGGGCACCTTCATCATGGCCCGGACGTACCTGGATCATCTGAATCCGGAGTACCTGCGTTACTACTTCGCCGCCAAGCTGACCGGCGGCGTTGATGACATGGACCTGAATCTTGAAGACTTCGCCGCGCGGGTGAATTCCGATCTCGTGGGCAAGGTGGTCAACATCGCCAGCCGCAGCGCCGGTTTCATCACCAAGCGTTTTGACGGGCAACTGGGGCAGATCACCGAACAGGACAAGCTGAAAACGTTCATCGACGCCGGCCAGCAGATCGAGGAGTTCTACGAAGCCCGCGAGTTCGGCCGTGCCATGCGCCGTATCATGGAGCTGGCGGATATTGCCAACCAGTATGTCAACGATGAACAACCGTGGGTCATTGCCAAGCAGGAGGGTCAGGATGACAGGTTGCAGGCCATCTGCACCAACGCCCTCAACATGTTCCACCTGCTGATGACCTACCTGGCGCCGGTGCTTCCGGAAACCGCGAAAGCGGCAGAGGCCTTCCTGAACGCGAAACTGGACTGGAACGCCCGCGGTGACCGTCTGGAAAACCATGGCATCGACAAGTTCAAGCCATTGATGAACCGGGTCGACATGGCACAGATCGAGAAGATGCTGGATGCCTCGAAAGAAGAGCTGCCCGCAGCGACCGGAAAACCGGCCGAGGCAGCCAATCTGGAGCCGGTGGCGGACGAGATAGAATTCGGTGATTTCGCGAAGGTGGATCTTCGGGTGGCCCAGATTGTCAAAGCCGAACACGTGGAGGGCGCTGACAAGCTGCTGCGCCTCACCCTTGATATCGGACATGGCGAGCGTAACGTGTTTGCCGGTATCAAGTCCGCCTACAAACCGGAAGAGCTGGAAGGCCGGCTGACGGTGATGGTGGCCAATCTCAAGCCGCGAAAAATGAAATTCGGCATGTCCGAGGGCATGGTGTTGGCAGCCGGTCCGGGCGGCGAGGACATTTTTATCCTGTCTCCGGATTCCGGCGCCACGCCGGGCATGCGGATCATGTAACGCGCCGGCATAACGGCAGCGTGATGGAGCAAGGCGAATGACCGAGTATTTGCTGATTCTGGTCAGCACCATTCTGGTGAATAACTTTGTACTGGTGCAGTTCCTCGGGCTGTGTCCGTTCATGGGGGTGTCCGGCAAGCTGGAGACCGCCATGGGCATGTCTCTGGCGACAACCTTCGTACTCACGCTGGCGTCGGTGTGCAGTTATCTGGCCTACACCTATCTGCTGGAACCGCTGGATCTGGCCTTCCTGAAGACCATCACCTTTATTCTGGTGATCGCGGTGGTGGTGCAGTTCACCGAAATGGTGGTGCGCAAGACCAGCCCGCTGCTCTATCGCGTGCTCGGTATCTTCCTGCCGCTGATCACCACCAACTGCGCCGTACTCGGGGTGGCCTTGCTCAACCTCAACAAGAACAACAACTTTGTGGAGTCGGTGCTTTATGGTTTCGGGGCCGCCGCCGGGTTCTCGCTGGTGTTGGTGCTGTTTGCCGCCATGCGTGAGCGTATTGCCGTTGCCGATGTGCCCGTCGCGTTCCGCGGTGCCGCAATTGGCATGGTAACTGCCGGGCTGATGTCACTGGCGTTTCT
>JAEPMM010000200.1 GCA_017643965.1 Marinobacter sp. | reverse complement strand
GGTGGAAGTGGTCGAGGCTCCGGATCATCCCTGGTTCGTGGCGTGTCAGTTCCATCCGGAATTCACGTCAACGCCCCGTGACGGACACCCCCTGTTCAAGGGCTTTGTCCAGGCAGCACTGGCCCACAAGAAGGAATCCTGAGCATGGCCCGGAGCACGGTCAACGTTGCAGGTATTGAGGTCGCCAACGACAAGCCTTTCGTGCTGTTCGGTGGCATGAATGTTTTGGAATCGGCAGAGCTGGCCATGGAAGTGGCAGAGGCGTATGTGGAAGCCACCCGCAAGCTGGGTATTTCCTACGTGTTCAAGGCCTCCTTCGATAAGGCCAATCGCTCCTCCGTCAACTCGTTCCGCGGCCCCGGGCTCGACAAGGGCCTGCAGATACTGGCAGACATCAAAAGCCGGTTCGGCGTTCCCATCATCTCCGATGTGCATGACCCGGCTCAGGCAGCGCCTGCGGCTGAAGTCTGCGACATCATCCAGCTGCCGGCATTCCTGAGCCGCCAGACCGATCTGGTGGTGGCGATGGCCAAAACCGGCGCTGTGATCAACATCAAGAAAGCGCAGTTCCTGGCGCCCCAGGAAATGAAGCACATCATCACCAAGTGCGAAGAAGCAGGTAACGACAAGGTGATCCTGTGCGAGCGGGGCAGCAGCTTCGGCTACAACAACCTGGTGGTCGACATGCTGGGTTTCGGCATCATGAAGTCGATGAACGTGCCGGTGATGTTCGATGTGACGCATTCCCTGCAGATGCCGGGTGGCCGCGCTGATTCCGCTGGTGGCCGCCGTGCTCAGGTGACGGAACTGGCGCTGGCGGGCATGTCCCAGGGGCTGGCAGGCCTGTTCCTGGAGGCCCATCCGGATCCGGATCAGGCTAAATGCGATGGCCCCTGCGCCCTGCGCCTGAGCCAGCTGGAGCCATTCCTCCAGCGGGTGAAAGCGGTGGATGATCTTGTTAAGAGTTTTAAACCTATCGACACCGCCTGATTGGCGGTGTTGGCGTTTCATCAGGACTGTTTTCTCAGGACTGGATGAGCGAGCGGGTGGCCGGGCGTTGCGAAAATTTCGAAGGCCATGGATGGCCTGAGAGAAGCGCACATGGGTTCGGCTGAGCGCGTATGAAGCGAAGCTTCATACGAGGGCCGAACGACCGCAAGCTACGCTTGTGGGCCGGACCCGCTTGCGGGTGCTCGTAGCGGTTTTCGCAACGCCCGGCCACCCGTTCGCTCTCGCTCCAAAATTAGACGTTAAACCTGTACCGATTTTCGAAGATAAAACCGGAGACTCAGAAGAATGACCAAGATTGCCAACATCAAAGCCCGTGAGGTTCTGGATTCACGCGGTAACCCGACCGTAGAAGCGGACGTGATTCTGGAGGACGGAACGCTGGGTCGTGCCTGTGCGCCCTCAGGTGCTTCCACCGGCTCCCGCGAAGCGCTGGAACTGCGTGACGGTGATGCGTCCCGCTACCTTGGCAAAGGTGTTCGCAAGGCCGTTGAGGCGGTGAATGGCAAGATCCGTGAGGCACTTGTCGGGAAAGACGCCGCCGATCAGCGTGGTCTGGATAACACCATGCTGGATCTGGACGGTACCGAGAACAAAGGTAACCTCGGCGCCAACGCGATTCTTGCTGTGTCTCTGGCGGCCGCCAAGGCAGCGGCAATCTCTCTGGACAAGCCGCTGTATGAGCACATTGCCGACATCAACGGTACCTCTGGCAAGTTCTCCATGCCGGTGCCGATGATGAACATTCTCAATGGCGGTGAGCACGCGGACAACAACGTCGACATTCAGGAGTTCATGGTCCAGCCGGTGGCGGCCAAGAGCTTTGGTGAGGCCCTGCGTATAGGCGCCGAAATCTTCCACAGCCTGAAGAAGGTGCTGAAAGCCCAGGGTCTGAACACCGCGGTTGGTGACGAGGGTGGTTTTGCACCCAACCTGCCGTCTAACGAAGCGGCGCTGGCGGTTATTCAGGAAGCGGTCGAGAAGGCCGGTTACAAGCTGGGTTCCGATGTCACGCTGGCGCTGGACTGTGCGTCTTCCGAGTTCTACAAGGACGGCCAGTACCAGCTGTCTGGCGAAGGCAAGAGCTTTGATTCCGCCGGCTTTGCCGACTACCTGGCAGGCCTGTGCGAGCGCTATCCGATCGTGTCCATTGAAGACGGCATGGACGAGAGTGACTGGGACGGCTGGAAGATTCTCACTGACAAGCTGGGCAGCAAGGTCCAACTGGTCGGAGACGATCTGTTCGTCACCAATACCCGGATCCTCAAGCAGGGCATCGACAAGGGCGTGGGCAACTCCATCCTGATCAAGTTCAACCAGATCGGCAGCCTGAGCGAGACCCTCGACGCCATCAAGATGGCCCAGGACGCGGGCTTCACGGCGGTTATCTCTCACCGTTCCGGCGAAACCGAAGACACCACCATCGCCGATCTGGCGGTAGCGACTTGCGCGGGCCAGATCAAGACCGGCTCCCTGTGCCGTTCCGATCGTGTCGCCAAGTACAACCAGTTGCTGCGTATCGAAGAAGCGCTGAACGGCAAGGCGCCCTACCGTGGTCTGAGTGAAATCAAAGGGCAGGGCTGAGGCCTCGCCCGGTCATTTTTTACCTGTGTGAGCGTCAACTTCAGGTAACAAAATGTTAAGGCCATCGTGTTCTGAATGAAGTTTCAGTCACGATGGCCTTTTTACACAACCATTTAGAAGAATTTGTTGTTAATCTACTTTAGCGTCTATACTCATCATCCGGTGTCGGTTTTTTGTTCGGGTTTTCTAAACGGAATTAGCAATGAAGTTGCTCTGGTCCATCATGGCTGTCTTGATACTCCTGCTACAGGTTCGCCTGTGGATCGGGGAGGGCAGTTTTGCGCAGGTTTGGGCGCTGGAGCAGTCCATTGCCGAGCAACGGGAAAAGAACGACGAATTGTCTGTTCGCAATGAGCGTCTTTACGCGGAAGTGCGTAACCTGCGCAATGAGCAGGGGGCCGTCGAAGAGCGCGCCAGAATGAACCTGGGCCTGATCCGTGATGACGAAACCTTCTTCCTGGTCGTGGAAAACTGATCGGTTGCCATGACGCACCCCCGCTTCTGGTTGATTGTACCGGCCGCTGGCATAGGTCAGCGCATGCAGTCCGAGTGCCCCAAGCAATACCTCAGAATTGATCATCGCTTCATCCTCGATATTACATTGTCCCGCACTCTCGACGCGGCACCTTTTGCCGGGTGTGTGGTCGCGCTCCATCCTGACGATCGCTGGTGGCCGTCGACGGCAGCCAGCACGAATCCCCGCGTTCAATCCTGCCTGGGCGGCTCCGAACGTGCCGACTCGGTGCTGGCAGCGCTGGCGGCGCTGGCAGGGCGGGCGGCGGATGACGACTGGGTGCTGGTTCATGACGCGGCGCGCCCGTGTCTGCACCGGGATGACCTTGCCCGGTTGATGGCCGGTCTTCGCGATCACCGTGTGGGCGGTTTGCTGGCGGCGCGGGTGGCGGATACCATCAAGCGCGGTGATGCCTCCCACCCGCCACAGGTTCTGGAAACCGTTGATCGCAGCGATCTGTGGCGAGCCCTGACCCCCCAGATGTTCCGCTACTCGACACTGGTTGCGGCACTCGAGCATGCCCTGCGAGCCGGACACCCGATTACGGATGAATCCTCAGCTGTCGAGTTTTCAGGTAACATACCGGAATTGGTAGAAGGTCGGCCGGACAACATCAAGATTACGGTCCCGGCGGATCTTGCCCTGGCGAGCTTCATTCTCAGCCAGTTCTGAAACACCTGCATTTTTCCGGGAAGTTCACTTATGCGTATTGGTCAGGGCTTTGATGTCCACGCCTTCTGTGACGGCGATTTTGTTACCCTCGGCGGCGTGCGTATCCCCCATCACCAGGGGCTGAAAGCGCACTCCGATGGTGATGTGCTCTTGCATGCGCTGGCCGACGCCTTGCTGGGTGCGGTCGCACTCGGCGATATCGGCCACCTGTTTCCGGACACCAGCGACGAGTGGGCGGGCGCGGACAGTCGTGATCTGCTCCGGCGCGTGGTGGCCAGAGTGAGCGAGGAAGGCTACAGCGTGGTGAACGTAGACACCACGGTCATTGCCCAGGCACCCAGAATGGCCCCCCACGCCGAGGCCATGCGCCTGAACATTGCCGAAGATCTGGGCGTTCCCGCCAGTCGCGTCAGTGTGAAAGCGACCACCACAGAAAAGCTGGGCTTTACCGGCCGCAGTGAGGGTATTGCGTGCCAGGCAATCTGCCTGCTGGAAGCGGTGACCTCGTGAGCAATCCATCCGATAACCCGGCGGGCTGGCGGCTGGACTGGCCAACGTCGCGCGGAACCCGGATCGCCTCCGCCGTGCTCAAGTGCGCGCCGGTGGACTTTCGGGTGTTTGAAGATCTTGGTATGGCCGACTTTCCGCACGAGGGCAATCCGGACCCGCAAGGTGCTGGTGGCGAACACCTGTGTCTGTTTCTCGAGAAGACCGGTGACAATACCGAGTACGTGGCCCGCCAACTGGCTCTGTTGTCCGGTTGCCGTCATTTCGATGTGGGATTTTGCGGGCTGAAAGACCGGCACGCGGTGACCCGGCAATGGTTCAGCCTGTACTGCCCGGGGCTGGAGGCTGAGGATGAGGAATTCATTGGCCGGGTTAACGAGCGTTGGCCGGTGGTGGCCAGCAACCGCTTCGTGCGCAAGTTGCGCCGGGGTGACCACCGGGGCAATCGTTTCGAGATCACCCTGCGCGATGTTCGTGGTGACCGCGCCGCCATTGATGAGGCACTGTCGACCCTGGGTGACGTTGGTGCTCCGAATTATTTCGGGCCCCAGCGGTTCGGTCATGACGGTGCCAACCTCGATAAGGCGTTGACCGTGGACCCGGCCAGCCTCAATCGGTCCGGCCGCAAAGGCGGGAAAAAAGGCAGCCGTGGGCGCAAGGGCTCTGGCAGTCAGGACAGTAAAAACGTATTGTACTTTTCTGCTGCCCGGTCGTGGCTGTTCAATGAGGTGCTGGCCCGCCGCGTTGCCGACGGGAACTGGCGCCAGGCGATGGACGGCGAACCCGGTTCCGATGCAGACCGGGCAACCGGTCCTCTCTGGGGGGACGGCGGAACCGCAGCGGTCGCCGGCCAGGGTGCATTGGAGCGGGATATCGTGTCCCGGACACCGGGGCTTGAGGCCCTGTTTTCGGTGACCCGGATGAAGCCTGAGCGTCGGCCCCTGATTGCGCTGCCGCAGGCGTTGCAGTGGCAATGGCTGCAGGACGACGTGCTGGCGATCGGCTTCTGGCTGGCGCCCGGGCAATACGCCACGACCGTACTGGCGGACGTATTCGAATTACGAGATGGGGCATCAGACCTCGCATAGAAAAATATCCGGGCGGGCAATCTGTGACCAGATGCGATGACCCGGCGTGCAAAGGCTAGCGGAGAAAATTGTGCGCATACTGTTATCCAACGATGACGGTGTTCATTCACCGGGTCTTCAGGCGTTGTATGAGGGCCTGGCGGGTATTGGTGAGCTGGAAGTGGTTGCCCCGGACCGGGATCACAGCGGCGCCAGCAATGCCCTGACCCTGAGCCGACCGCTCACGGTAGAAGAACACCCGAACGGGTTCCGGTCGGTGGACGGAACACCCACGGACTGTGTCCACCTGGCGGTGAATGGCCTTTTCAGTCAACCGTTCGACCGGGTTGTGTCGGGTATCAATACCCACGCCAATCTCGGTGACGACATCATCTATTCCGGAACCGTGGCCGCTGCTACCGAGGGCCGCAACCTGGGGTTGCCGGCGATTGCGGTGTCCCTGGTTAATGAAGGGCATTTCCATTATTCAACCGCGGCCCGTGTGGTACGGATGCTGCTGGAGGGGAAAAAGCCTTTGGCACTGGGCCCGCGCTGCATCCTGAACGTCAACGTGCCGGATGTGCCCTGGGACAGGATCGCCGGGTTCCGGGTAACCCGCCTGGGTCATCGGGATCGTGCCGAGGGTGCCATCCCTATGACGTGTCCCCGAGGCAAGGAACGCTACTGGATTGGCGCCGCCGGGCAGGGCAGCGATGCTGGCCCGGGTACAGACTTCCATGCGGTGCGTGAGAATTACGTGTCAATTACCCCGGTTCATGTTGACATGACACGCCATGAGGCGCTGTCACCGTTGCGAGAATGGGTCGACGACGTGAATGCCGGGGAGGAACCGTGATGGTTGCAGAGCTCCAGGGCATTGGCATGACTTCCCGCCGAACCCGTATGCGTCTGATTCAGCGCCTGCGAGATGCGGGCATCAAAGACGAACGGGTACTGGCGGTCATGGGGGATATGCCCCGCCACATTTTTCTGGATGAGGCGCTCTCCCACCGTGCCTATGAGGAT
>JAEPMM010000326.1 GCA_017643965.1 Marinobacter sp. | reverse complement strand
GCAGGTGGAGGGTGAGCCGGCTGACGCGACGGTGCTGTATGTGAGTAACCATATTTCCTGGTCAGACATCCCCATACTCGGGGGTCGCGTGCCTTTACGCTTTCTGTCCAAGGCCGAGGTGGGCACATGGCCGGTCATTGGCTGGCTTGCACGCCAGGCGGGCACGCTGTTCATCGTCCGGGGTGGCGGGCGCGCAGGTGCGGCGCGGACAGACATCGCGTCAGCGCTGGCCGCGGGGCAGTCGGTCCTGGTATTCCCCGAGGGCACAACCACCAGCGGGCTCACCGTGCTGCCCTTCCACAGCCGACTGCTGCACGCCGCCGCCGACGCCGGAGTGGACATCCAGCCCATCAGCATCGCCTACACCCGCCACGGACGACCGGATCACCTGGTGCCGTTTATCGGCGAGGACGAGTTCCAGCAGCACCTGCCCAGGCTGCTGAAGCAACCGGCGGTGGACGTGACGGTGAGATTTCACCCACCACGGCCGGTTTCCGCCGACCTGGCGTGGAGCGATCTGACAGCAGAGCTGAGGGACACGGTTGCACAGGGCGTGCAACAGATCTATCAGGAACAGGGCAGCACCCTCAATACAACGGCCGGCCCTGAGCGACTTCTTCCTCGGTGGCTTCGCGCTTACCGACGATCTCCAGATCGAAGTAAAGCGTGAAACCGGCCAGCGGGTGGTTGGCGTCCACCTTCACCAGGTTGCCATCCATGCCCACCACCTGGACAACCGAGGCATTGTCACCGGTGTTGGTCTGGAACTTCATGCCTACCTGCAGATCCTCGATGCCCTCAAACATCGAACGGGGCACCTTGCGAATCAGTTCTGGGTTGTGTTCTCCGTAGGCCATGGACGGCGGCACGGTGACCTCCAGGCAGTCTCCCACGTTACGGTCCTTTACCGCCTCCTGAATGCCGGCAATGATCCCCGGGCTGCCATACAGGAAGTGCAGCGGCTCGCTGCCCTCCGAGGTATCGACCAGCTCTCCGATCTTGTTCTTCAGGACATAATGGACGGTAAACACGTCTGGTTTTTGCATCAGGTTTCCTGGTTTCCTGTATCCGGTTGGGTGTCAGTTTTGCGCAGGCCATGGATCACCAACCGCTGATCAAGTTTTGCTTTCAGACCACCGGGACGGGCCAAGCCCATCCGCTCCAGAAACGAAGCGTATCGACCCTCCTCGTCTTTCTCGCGGAGTGCCTGCCACAGGGTCGACAGTTTACCACGCCGGGTTGCGGTTGCGGCCTTCAGGGCCTTGAGGGCCTTGCCCAAGGTCAGCTCTTCATCGGTGAAGTCACAACCGAAAGGAAATGCCGGGAACGCATCGCTGTCCCCGGCCGCCTCGAGGGCTTCGCGCACGGCTTCCGGGGTATTGTTGCACCAGTGGGCCGGCAGTTTGAAATCCCGGGATACCTTACCCGCCTTCTTGGCCTGCTCCAGCAACTCCGGCTGGAAGTGGGAATCGGCGATACGAATCAGCCGCAGGTAGACCTGCTCGTCGGGCTGGCCACGGAGATCCGCGATGCCGTATTCGGTGATGACAATGTCCCGCAGGTGGCGGGGGATGGTGCAGTGGCCATAGTTGAACACAATGTTCGACACCGCCTTGCCCCCGGACACGCGCCGACTGCGGAGGGTCAGGATGGATCGTGCGCCCGGCAACTCGTGTGCCATGGCAACGAAGTTGTACTGCCCGCCGACGCCACTGACCACGCGGCCGTCGTCCAGACCGTCGGAAACGGCGGCGCCGTTAAGGGTATACATCATGGCCGAGTTGATAAACCGGCCGTGCACCCGCTGGGCGGCTTTCAGGCGCTGGTTGCCGAATTCATGGTCGTAGAGATGGTTGATGTAATTCACACTGGTCATGCAGATACGGTCGCGATCCTGCGCCGGGAGTTCTCGCAACGCCTGATAGAATTTTTCCGGCCCGACATAGAAACCACCGTGCATGACGATGCCACCGGTCAGCCGATCGCCGAGCGCCAGCACCCGAATGGCTTCCCTGGATTCGTCGTTGGCCAGATCCGTGTCCAGCGATTGCTCGCCCACCCTGAGACGACCACCTTTGAATTCCACATTGGTCTTGAAGATACCCAGACGACTCAGCCAGCGCACGTCCCGGGCCCGCAATGGCGAATCAATCAGCTTCTCGCGGTGCAGCACATCGAGGGTGTCCAGGGTGACGCTTTGGGTAATTTCGCCCCGGTTGATCAGTTCCTGCAAGCCGGCGTGATCATAGACCTCACGGGTCAGCACGCCCGCTTCCAGCAGATAGTAGAAGCCGTCCACCATCATCTCACTGCAACCGTACAGCCCTTTACTGAACGGCTCCGCACCACCCTCGGTGGTCACCAGCGGGAAGTTTTCCGCCACGTTGAGGCGATTGAATACCGCTTTCCAGCTCGCGTTGTGCCGGTGCCGCAGGATCGTGCTGTGAACCAGTGCCGCACCCAGTGAGCCGATCCCCACCTGCAGGGTGCCGCCGTCATTGAGCAGGGCACTGGCGTAAAATCCGATCAGGTGATCCTCAGGGCTGATGGCCATCTGCGGTGCCGAGAATAACGGGTAATCCGACGCCCGGTGCTCCAGCACAATATCGAACCGCTGATCCGCAATCGCCGCATGCTGACCCATGAACGGCATATGCCCGTTGAGCTCCGCTACCACTGCCACCGGGGTGCCCTCCGCCTCACGCTGGCGCATCAGTGGCAGCAGATCCAGCGACAAATCCGGATTCGAGCTCAGGCTGACCTGGCCGGGCTGACCGTGCTCGGCGCCGGGCGACACCATCTGGCCAACCACGTTGACACCCAGGGCCATCAGATCCCGCACCGCATGGGTGTAGTTGGTGCAGACGTAATTGCGTTGCTGTTCGGTGTTATTCAGGTAGGAACCTGCCTTGAAGAAAAACTCCGACACCTTGACGTTATCGGGCAAACGGTTGGCACTGACATCCCGGGCGTAGGCCAGCTCCGGAATCCGGCCATAGAGTCGCTCTGTGAACGGCCCCATGAAGCGCTTTTCGAGAGAGGAGCCGCCCAGCGGGGCAAGCAGGGACAACGCGGTCACAATGTGAAGGTTGATGGTGGGATCGTCTTTGGCACGCTGGTACAACGCATTCACGAAGCGAACGGGCTTGCCAAGCCCCAGGGGCAACCCGAGAGTGATGTTCTTGCCGACCCGCTCGATAACGGCGTCCACACAGGCATGGGTATCACTCAGGCGAAGCGGCGCTTCTGCGGCCATATCCTTACTCCTTTATAACCTTCAATGAGGGTTCCGGAGGGGATGATCACATGACGGGTCACGACAGGCAATGTGCCAGATCAGGCGGGGGTCAGAAATTCCACTTGAGGTTTAGCGCGGCACCTTCATCGAGCAGGGCAACACCGTGGTCGGGGCGGGCGGGATCAGAGGCGTAGCGTTTCTTGCCCTGATCGGAGCGGACCAGACCGAGACTGAGCAGGCGAGAGCCGATTTCAGCGAAGGCTTCCCGGGCGTCTTCGTTGTCGAAGTCGCCCGCCATCTGCTCCTGGAGCTCGTACACATTTTCGGACGGCGCTTCGTCGATGACACGCTCGCCGGCTTCGGCGCGGACGACAAAGGCAACCATGTTGAGAGCGAGTAGCGCGACGAAAATTCGGATAATCATGATACTTCTGACGACCTTTATTGTTTGCGCGAAATTCTACGTTCGAGTAAGGCTAAAGTCTAATGATTAACGAACGGAAAGATGTGATTTTGCACACAATAAAGTCGATTTTTTGTCACCGTCACGGCGCTTTTTTGTCAATAAATAGTTCCCTTTGTTTCACTGTGTTATCAACCCGGACAACCGGAGGCCTGTGACACCGCCGCGCCAGTCGCTTCCGGCTGGCGCGGCAACACGCCTGCGGCCCCTTTCCAGGTCATGGACAGGGGAAGGTGAAGTCGCGATGAATGGCCTCAATTGCATGGATCGCATCCGTGCCGAGGCTGACACCAACCGAGCTGATGTTCTCCTCAAGTTGCGGCAGCGTGGTCGCACCAATGATGTTGCTGGTGACAAACCCCCGGCTATTCAGTATCATTTCTTGCCCATCGCGGTGCGCTATGACGGGCAAGCGGCAGCCGAAGGGCACGGCTTTCAAGCGCATGTCGGGCCGATGCGATCGCCATCGCGGGGTGAGGTGACATT
>JAEPMM010000302.1 GCA_017643965.1 Marinobacter sp. | reverse complement strand
TCTTCCAGCCCAGGGTCTTGTTGATGGTGCGCAGGGCGGTGGCACCGTCGATGATGAAGGTGCCGTTATCCTGGGGGATGATGTCCGGGCTGGTGGCCGCGTAATCGGTGGTGAATTCGCCAACGATCTCTTCAAGGATGTCCTCAAGGGTGGCCAGCCCCAGCACGTCGCCGTACTCGTCGACAACGATGCCGAACCGGCGTTTGCCTTTCTGGAAATTGATCAGCTGGGTGTTCAGCGGTGTGCTTTCGGGAACGAAGTAGGGTTCCTGGCACAGTTGCAGGATCATGTCCTTGTTGATGTCCTCCTGCAGCAGCAACTTGGAGGCACTGCGCAGGTGCAGGATGCCCTGAATGCTGTTGATGTCGCCACGGAACACCGGCAGGCGAGTGTGCTGGCTGCTGCGAAGCTGGCGCAGAATGGTGTCCAGGTCGTCGTCCAGGTCGATGCCGACCACATCGTTACGGGGCACCATGATGTCGTTGACCGTGACGCTCTCCAGATCAAGGATGCCCACCAGCATATCCTTGTGCTTGGCCGGGATCAGGGCGCCTGCTTCATTGACCACGGTGCGGAGTTCCTCGCGGCTGAGGTGGTCATTGGCGGCATCGTCCGGCGAGATGCCCAGCACCTTGAGAATGGCGCCGGTAAACAGATTGACCGCCCACACCAGGGGGTACAGGATTTTCAGCAGGGGGCCGAGGACATGGCTGGCCGGGAACGCGATCTTTTCCGGGAACAGGGCGGCCAGGGTTTTCGGGGTGACCTCGGCGAAAATCAGGATCACCAGCGTCAGCAGCAGGGTGGCGATGGCAATCCCCGCATCCCCCCACACACGAATGGCGATAACCGTGGCAATGGACGAGGCCAGAATGTTGACGAAGTTATTGCCGATCAGAATCACGCCGATCAGTTGATCGGTTCGCTGCAGCAGGCCCTGAGCACGTTTGGCACCCTTGTGGCCGGTTTTCGCCATGTGCTTGAGGCGATACCGGTTCAGCGACATCATGCCGGTTTCTGAGCTTGAGAAAAATGCAGACAACACGATCAGACCGACCAGGATGCTGAACAGCGCAGTCAGTGAGGTTTCATTCATCGGTGGAACACCAGCTCAAGAACGAATTTGCTGCCGTAAAAGGCCAGCATCAGCAAGACGCAGCCGGCGAGGGTCCAGCGGCTGGCGGTGATGCCGCGCCAGCCTTTGGTGTAGCGACCAATCAGCAGCGCCACAAAAACCACCAGCGACAACAGGGAAAACAGGGTCTTGTGGGCCAGGTCCTGGGCAAACAGGTCCTCTATAAAGAGGGCGCCGGTGACAATGGCCAGCACCAGCATCACCACCCCTGCCCACACCATCTCGAACAGCAGGGACTCCATGGTTTGCAGTGGTGGCAGATTGCGAACCAGCACACTGTTGTAATTGTGCTTCAGTTGTCTGTTCTGGAAATAGAGCAGGGTTGCCTGAATCGCCGCCAGGGTGAAAAGGCTATAGGCTGTGACCGACAGGGCGATGTGTGAGAGCATGCCGTAGCTGTCCTCGGACACCAGTCGCGACGGTGAATGCGTCACCAGCGACACAATGATTGCCAGCCCGGCCATGGGGTAGGCCACCAGAAACAGCGATTGCACCGGTTTGCGGAGATTGAGGCCGAGCAGCAGAAACACGATCAGCCAGGAAATCAGTACCGAACTCTGGAAAAAGCCGAAGTCGAAACTGCCTTCCCGGTGGACGGTCTGGGCGATCAGCAGGCCATGCCCGGTCAGGGCCAGAATGCCAATCAGAGTGGTGATGGCCAGATTGGTGTGTACGCGGCCTCTGAAACTCAGGGCCTGCAGGGCGGTGCCAATGCTGTACAGAAAAAGAGAGGTGACCGCGAGAATCAGCGTTCCCATGACTTCCTTTAACCACTGTCTGACTGGGGATCGGCGCATCAAGTCACCGATTTGACCGGGCTGGTCGTTTCAGGGCGATAGTCTGGTTATAATGTCGCGATTATGCAACAGGAATCAAGGAGCCGGGACCGGCTTCGGGATTCATGCACTCAATTTATCCGGGGTACGGAAGAGCCACATGTTTGAGAACCTTCAAGACCGACTTTCCGGCAGCCTGCGCAAGATTTCCGGTCAGGCGCGGCTTACCGACGACAACATAAAGGACACGCTGCGCGAGGTGCGCATGGCACTGCTGGAGGCAGACGTTGCCCTGCCGGTGGTCAAAGCCTTTATCGAAGGTGTCCGTGAGCGCGCCGTGGGGCAGGAAGTGCAGCGCAGCCTGACGCCGGGCCAGGTATTTGTGAAGGTTGTCCAGCAGGAGCTCGAGCGGGTCATGGGGGAGGGGAATGAGTCCCTCAATCTGGCCGTGCAACCGCCCGCGGTGATCATGATGGCGGGCCTGCAGGGTGCGGGTAAGACCACCACCGTCGCCAAGCTGTCGCGATTGCTGAAAGAGCGCCACAAGAAGTCGGTGATGGTTGTCAGTGCCGACATCTACCGCCCGGCGGCTATCCGCCAGCTGGAAACGCTGGCCGGAGAGGTGGGCGTCGAGTTCTTCCCCAGCTCGGCTGACCAGGATCCGGTCGATATAGCCGAGGGCGCCATTGCCGCGGCCCGCAAGAAGCATATTGATGTGGTCATTCTCGATACCGCCGGTCGCCTGCACATTGACGAGCAGATGATGGGCGAGATCGGCCGTCTGCATAAGGCGGTCAATCCGGTGGAGACCCTGTTTGTGGTCGACGCCATGACCGGCCAGGATGCCGCCAACACCGCCAAGGCGTTCAACGACGCGTTGCCGTTAACCGGCGTGGTGCTGACCAAGACGGACGGCGACGCCCGTGGCGGTGCCGCGCTGTCTGTTCGCCACATCACCGGTAAGCCCATCAAGTTCCTCGGGGTGGGTGAGAAGTCCGACGCACTGGAGCCGTTTTATCCTGACCGGGTTGCGTCGCGCATTCTCGGCATGGGCGATGTGCTGTCACTGATCGAGGAGGCCGAGCGCAAGCTGGATCAGAAGAAAGCCCAGAAGCTCACCACCAAGATCAAGAAGGGCAAGAGTTTTGATCTGGAGGACTTCCGCGACCAGTTGCAGCAGATGAAGAGTATGGGCGGTATCGCCGGGTTGATGGACAAGCTGCCGGGTATGGGGCAGATGGCGCAGGTGGCGCAGAAACAGGTCAATGACAAGTCCATGGGGCAGATGGAGGCGATTATCTGCTCAATGACGCCCAAAGAACGCCGCTATCCGGATGTGATCAACAACTCACGCAAACGCCGCATCGCCTCCGGTTCCGGTACCCAGATTCAGGATGTGAACCGTCTGCTGAAGCAGCACAAGCAGATGCAGAAAATGATGAAGAAATTCGGCAAGAAAGGCGGTATGGCCAATATGATGCGCGGCCTGGGTGGCATGATGCCTCCCGGTGGCGGAGGCGGTGGTATGCCGCCATTTGGCCGTATGTAGAAAGCCGTACACAGAAAACCGGGTTTCACTGAGTTTCCCTGTTTTCATCGGCGCTTTTTTAGCATAGAATAGCGCCCCTTTCGAGTATGGGTCTTCACGCCGGCCACTGTCTGGCCAGTGTGAATCGTACAAAGTTCGTACAACAGAACAGGATATTGGTTAAATGGTAACAATCCGTTTGGCTCGCGGCGGCTCCAAGAAGCGCCCGTTCTATCACCTGACAGTCACCGACAGCCGCAAATCCCGCGACGGTCGTTTTATTGAGCGTGTTGGTTTCTTCAACCCGATTGCCCGTGGTCAGGAAGAGCGCCTGCGTGTAGATCGTGATCGCGTTGAATTCTGGCTGGGCCAGGGTGCACAGACCAGCGATCGCGTTGCCCAGCTGCTGAAAGGCGCTGAGTAAGTTCGTATTTGTTCCGGGGTTCAAGGCATGACGCAGCATTCGCAGGAAACTGTGATCGGCCGGATAACCTCGGTGTTTGGGGTCAAGGGGTGGCTTAAAGTCTTCTCGTTCACCGACCCCAGGGAAGGAATTCTCAACTACCGCGACTGGACGCTGGATCTGGACGGTAAGCGAATTTCGGCCACGCTTGAAGAGGGTCGCCGGCAAGGGCAGGGGATCGTCGTCAGGCTCAAAGGTATCAACGATCGTGATGTCGCCCACCGTTACTGTGGCGCGGAAATCAGAGTGCCAACCGCTGAACTGCCGGCGCTGCCCGAGGGGGAGTATTACTGGCATCAGTTGGAAGGGCTCGAGGTGTTCACCGTCGATGACGAATGTCTGGGTGCGGTACATCATCTGATTGAAACAGGCTCCAACGATGTTCTGGTCGTGAAGTCCAACGCGGCTTCCATCGATCAGCGCGAGCGGCTGATTCCCTACCTTCCGGACCAGGTGGTCCGGGAAGTGGATCTGGCCTCTCGGCGCATGGTCGTAGACTGGGATCCGGAGTTCTGACGGGTGTGGATTGGCGCAGTCAGTCTGTTCCCGGAAATGTTCGGTGCGGTGACGGAGTTCGGTATTACCGGCAGGGCAGTTCGTGACGGTCTCCTGACCTTCAAGAGCTGGAATCCCCGGG
>JAEPMM010000341.1 GCA_017643965.1 Marinobacter sp. | reverse complement strand
CCACCCAGACCGGCACTGTTGGCAACAACAACTCCGGCTACCCCAACCAGATCTCGACAGTGAGCGGCCCGACCGATCTCTCGGGAGCCAGCTTCGACAATCAGGTGGCCTGGGAAGGCCAGTACGGCAGCTGGTTCACCATCAGCCATAACTATTCCTTCAATGACAGTTATGAGCGCGTGGACGTCCTGACCACCATCACCGCCCTGCAGGACCTGACCGACGTCAAGTTCGTGCGTGCGATTGACCCGGATCCGGACGTGAACTCCTACGGTTCCTACGACACCATCAATACCCGGGGCACCACCGGCGTGGCCGGAGAGGATTTCGTCAATTCCCAGGGCGCCAGCACCGGCTTGACGCTGGGCCTGTACACCCAATCGGACACTGCCCACAACACCGCGGTATCGGCGCCGTGGTCAACCGATCCGGATGCCTACCTTGCCGGCACCAACGACGGTAACGGCGACTACGCCATCGGCCTCGCCTTCGACATTGGCTCGCTGTTCTCCGGAGAGCTGATCAATCTGAGCTACTCCTACGTGATGGGTGAAACCCTGGACACCGTTGACCTGCCCGTCAACGAGGTTCCGGAGCCCGGCACCCTGGCACTGCTGGGCCTCGGCCTGACCGGTGTCTGCCTGGCACGTCGCCGCAAGCACGCCTGATGCTGTCCGGCCCGCGGTGACCACCGCGGGCCCCAACTGCGTGTCCCGCCCAACAATCTGGCCCGCTCAGCACGAGCGCGTAACCCCCGGTCCCGTTAACCTGATGCCCTGAAACCGAATTCAAAGCATCAGGAGCAAACCATGGCGACACAGCAACACTGGGTGAACAGCAACGGGGTCAACCTGTACGTGACCACCGAAGGCTCGCCCGATGCCCCGCCCCTGGTTCTGGTCCATGGCTACCCGGACAACCACACCGTCTGGGACAAGGTCACAGCTCAACTGGTCGACCGCTATTTCGTCATCCGCTACGACGTGCGTGGGGCCGGGCGCTCGGACAAGCCCTCGCGCACCCGCGATTACCGTATGAGCCGACTGGCGGAGGATCTCACTGCCGTGGTCAATGCGGTGATTGCGGATCGACCGTTCCACCTGGCCGCCCATGACTGGGGCTCGATCCAGAGCTGGGAATCCGTCACCCACGGTCCGCTGAAGCCACGCATTCTCTCCTACACCAGCATATCGGGCCCGTGCCTGGACCACGTCGCGTTCTGGCTGAGAAACAACGTCACCCGCCTCCGTGAGGGGGGTACCCGCAAGGTGCTCGGTCAATTGGCGAGCTCATGGTATGTGGCTATGTTCCAGCTGCCGTTGTTGCCGGAAACCGTATGGCGTGCCGGCCTCGACCGGGTATGGCCGAACTATCTGCGTAACCGGGAACAGGTGAGCGAAGCTGACTTCAGCCACTTCCAGCGCAATGACGGTCGCTACGGGGTGAAGCTGTACCGGGCCAATTTCCTGCCGCGCCTGTTGCGACCGGAGCCCAGACAGGCCGACTGCCCGGTGCAGCTGATTGTGCCGAAGCAGGACAATTACGTGGGGGAGCAGTTATTCGAAGATCTGGGGAAATGGACCGGCAAGCTCAGCCGCAAGGACATCGATGCGCCACACTGGGTACTGCTGACCCAGCCCGACACCATTGCCGGCTGGATCGACGGATTTGCCCGGCAGTCCGCCCGCGCCTGAGGCGGCGGGCATCGGGCCGTGCCTGACCGTCAGCGGGTACCGTAGACCACCATGGTCTTACCCTTGACCCGCACCAGACCCTGATCTTCCAGGGTTTTCAGTACGCGACCCACCATCTCCCGGGAGCAACCGACAATTCGGCCGATTTCCTGGCGGGTGATCTTGATCTGCATGCCGTCCGGATGGGTCATGGCGTCCGGTTCCTTGCACAGGTCAAGCAGCGTGCGCGCCACCCGGCCGGTTACATCGAGGAACGCCAGGTCACCCACCTTACGGGTGGTCTGGCGCAGGCGGGACGCCATCTGCTCGCCGATGAAGTAAAGCACCCGCGGGTCCTGCTGGGCAATTTCGCGGAACTTGGTGTAGCTGATCTCGGCGACTTCGCACTCGGTTTTGGCCTTTACCCAGGCACTGCGGGAATCCATGTTGTCGAACAGGCCCATTTCGCCGAAAAAATCACCGGCGTTCAGGTAGGCCATGATCATTTCGCGCCCGTCGTCATCTTCGATGATGACCGTGACCGACCCCTTGACGATATAAAACAACGAATCGCTTTTGTCGCCCGCATAGATAATGGTGCTCTTGGCGGGGTAACGCCGGCGGTGACACTGCGAAAGGAAATAATCCAGATGCTTGGTTTTCTGCTCAACCGGCTTGACGATAGTGGCCATAGTGCGAGTCATGCCTCCTCAAATACTGGCGGGTCCCGATGATTGTTATACACCCGGCTTTCCATGCGGGTTTATTCATTTTGATACATAATCAGCGCAACTTATAACAAGAAGGCCCGGTTTCGGCAACCTGAAACAGTATAGACCACCGCGGGCTGACGGCTGCCGCGCCGCCATTCGATGTGCTAGCATCGCTGCCAGATCCTCTCGTATTGCGGAGTACTTCGCCATGAAAGCAACCATTGATTGGGCCGGCAACGCCAGCTTCAAAGCCACCAGCGGCACCGGGCACACGGTTCAGATGGATGGTCCGCCCGACCACGGCGGCGAGAATCTCGGACCACGGCCCATGGAGCTGCTGCTGATGGGACTCGGCGGCTGCTCATCCTTTGATGTCATGAGCATTCTCAAGAAAAGCCGGCAGGATGTGACCGCGTGTCACGCCGAGCTCGAGGCCGAGCGCGCCGACGCCATTCCCGCCGTGTTCACCCGCATCCACCTGCACTTCGTGGTGACCGGTCACAACCTGAAAGAAAGTCAGGTCAAACGCGCCGTCAGCCTGTCTGCGGAGAAATACTGCTCAGCATCCATAATGCTGGAAAAGGCCGGCGTCGAAATCACTCACAGCCATGAGGTTCGAGAGGCGGAATAGTCGGCCGCAGAGCCGCTGGAACCCGGTTACCAAAAGTTGGTTGCACAGACTACCCAACGTCATTCGCGGTGTGCATAATACGCACCCTTCTCCGCCGGTCTGCGCAAACGGTGAACAACCCGGTCAGTTATCGGTGGCGGCCTCAGCAGAATGCCCGAACAGGCGTTCTGTAGTCATTCATCTCCATCATTCGGAGGGGCTGAGCATGGAATCAAAACTCCAGCTGCACGGTTTCAACAACCTGACCAAATCCCTGAGCTTCAACATCTACGATATCTGTTATGCGCAGACCGAAGAGCAACGTGAAGCCTACATCGACTACATCGACGAGATGTACAACGCCGAGCGCCTGACCCAGATCCTCAGCGATGTGGTCAAGATCATCGGTGCCAACATTCTCAACATTGCCCGTCAGGACTACGAGCCCCACGGTGCGTCGGTGACCATGCTGATTGCCGAGCATGAGCTCACCAGTGGCGAGGAACCGGACAACGAAGAATCTCCGGGCCCGCTGCCGGATACCATCGTGGCGCACCTGGACAAGAGCCACGTCACTGTGCACACCTACCCGGAAAGCCATCCCCACGACGGTGTAAGCACCTTCCGTGCCGACATCGACGTATCTACCTGTGGTCTGATCTCACCGCTGAAGGTGCTGAACTACCTGATCCACAGTTTCGACTCCGACGTGGTCACCGTGGACTACCGGGTGCGGGGCTTCACCCGTGATGTGGACGGCACCAAGCACTACATCGATCACGACATCAACTCGATCCAGAATTACCTGACGGAAGACACCCAGAACGCCTATCAGATGATCGACGTCAACGTGTACCAGGAAAACCTGTTCCACACCAAGATGATGCTGAAAGAGTTCAATCTCGACAACTACGTGTTCGGCGTCAACGCCAGCGATCTCGAGCCGGGTGAAGCCCAGTCCATTGAGGACCGCCTGCGTCGGGAAAT
>JAEPMM010000214.1 GCA_017643965.1 Marinobacter sp. | reverse complement strand
CGATGGTCAGGCCCACGTTATTCGCGGCGTCAAAATCCGCCAGACCGTTCAGATCCATCCCGTCGATGTTGATGTTTTCCAGGCCGGGCTCGTTTGCGGTGCCGGCGTTGCCGGGCGCGACAAACACGCGGTCCGCGTCCGGAGACTGGGCAGCTTTCCACGCCAGCGCGTGTTCACGACCGCCGGAGCCAATGACGAGAATATTCATGGTTGTCTCCTGTTAATGCCGGAAGTGGCGCATGCCGGTGAACACCATGGCAATGCCATGCTCGTTGGCGGCATCGATCACTTCCTGATCGCGCATGGAGCCGCCGGGCTGGATCACTGCGGTAATCCCGGCCTGGGCAGCGGCGTCGATGCCGTCGCGGAACGGGAAGAAGGCATCCGATGCCATCACCGAGCCTTTGACTTTCAGGCCTTCATCGGCGGCTTTGATACCCGCAATTTTGGCGCGGGAGACGCGGCTCATCTGGCCGGCGCCGACACCGATGGTGCGTCCGGCCTTGGCGTAGACGATGGCGTTGGACTTCACATACTTGGCCACTTCCCAGGCGAACAGCAGGTCATTCAGTTCGGCTTCGGAGGGCTGGCGCTCGGTGACCACTTTCACGTCTTCCATGGCCACCATGCCCAGATCGCGATCCTGTACCAGCAGGCCGCCGGTCACGCGCTTGTAGTCCAGCGATTTCGCGCGTTCGCCGTTCAATTCGCCGCAGGCCAGCAGGCGCACGTTCTTCTTGGCGGCCACCAGTTCCACCGCTTCCGGCGCTATCGTGGGCGCGATGATCACTTCCACGAACTGACGGTCGATGATGGCTTTTGCGGTCTCGGCGTCCAGCTCACGGTTGAAGGCTATGATACCGCCGAATGCCGAGGTGGGGTCGGTGGCGAAGGCCAAATCGTAGGCCTGGTGGATATCGGCGACGATGGCCACGCCGCACGGGTTAGCATGCTTGACGATCACGCAGGCCGGATCGGCGAAGGGCTTGACGCACTCCAGGGCGGCATCGGTGTCAGCCACGTTGTTGTAGGACAGCTCTTTGCCCTGCAGCTGTTTGGCGGTGGCGACGCAGGCTTCTTTCGGGTTGCGTTCGGCGTAGAAAGCGGCCCGTTGATGGGGGTTCTCGCCGTATCGCATGTCTTGCACTTTCACGAACTGGGCGTTGAAGGTGCGCGGGAAGTCGGCGTTGTCGTTGTCCGGCGTGCGGCCGCCCAGGTAATTGGCGATGGCGCCGTCGTAGCCGGCGGTGTGTTCGAACGCTTTGACCGCCAGATCGAAACGGGTGTGGTAGCTCAGCTCGCCATCGTTGGTGTCGAGCTCCTTGAGAATGCGACTGTAATCCACGGCGTTGACCACGATGGCCACGTCGTTGTGGTTTTTGGCGGCGGCACGAACCATGGTCGGGCCCCCGATGTCGATGTTCTCGATGGCGGTCGCCAGATCACAGTCCGGGTTGGCGACGGTGTCTTCGAAGGGGTAAAGGTTGACCACGACCATGTCGATGGGATGGATGCCATGCTCGCCCATGATGGCGTCGTCGGTACCGCGCCGGCCGAGAATGCCGCCGTGGATTTTCGGGTGCAGGGTTTTGACCCGGCCATCCATCATTTCCGGGAAGCCGGTGTAATCACTGACTTCAGTGACCGGAACGTTGTTTTCCTTGAGCAGACGGAAGGTGCCGCCGGTGGAGAGCAGCTCGACACCGCGCTCGGTCAGGGCACGGCCGAAGTCGACGATGCCGGTTTTATCGGACACGCTGATCAGTGCGCGACGGACGGGGGTATTAGCCTGATTTGCCATGGGTCACATAATTTCTGCTGGAGATGAACGAATAAGGGCCTCGCGAATGGTGTCCGGGAGGCCCTCGTTTATTCGGGGTGTCTGAATTATAGCAGACCGTACTGCTTGAGCTTCTTGCGAAGCGTACCGCGATTCAGTCCAAGCATGGTGGAGGCCTTGGTCTGGTTGTTGCGGGTGTACTTCATCACCTGTTCAAGCAGGGGGGCTTCCACCTCGGAGAGCACCAGCTGATAGACCTCGGTGACCGGTGCGCCATCGAGCTGCGCAAAGTAGTTCTTCAGGGCAACTTCCACGCTGTCACGCAGGGTGACGCTGTTGCCGCTGCTGTTCACCGTTTGCAACTGATGGGTGTCATCGTTGGCCGATGTGTTGATGTTCTCATTTGCCAAAGTCTCAGCGGTCATGCTGCGAATACCTCTCCATTTCGTAAGCCTGCAAAGTACTGTTGAATGCTGTCTCTCTGCGCCATCGCCTCGTCCAGGGCGTTGAAGCATTTGCGAAACTGTTTGCTCTCATCGTGGGATTGCAGATACCACCCCACGTGTTTTCTGGCGATACGCACGCCCATGGTTTCGCCATAAAAGGCGTGCAGTTCGTCAAGGTGCCCGATCAGAATGCGCTCCACCTCGTTCAGCGGCGGGGAACTGAGCCGCTTGCCGGTTTCGAGGTAGTGCAGGATCTCCCGGAAGATCCAGGGTCTGCCCTGGGCGGCGCGGCCGATCAGCAGGCCATCCGCCCCGGTGTGCTCGAGCACCCGTTTTGCTTTTTCCGGTGAGGTGATATCACCGTTGGCAAACACCGGGATACCCACCCGGGATTTCACTTCCGCAATGGTGTCGTATTCCGCGTCGCCCTTGTAAGCGTCGGCCCGGGTGCGACCGTGGATGGCCAGCGCCTGGATGCCGGCATCCTCGGCCATACGGGCAATCAGCGGGGCGTTGCGATGCTCGCGATCCCAGCCGGTGCGCATTTTCAGGGTCACCGGAATGTCTACCGCGGCGACCACGGCCTTCAGGATGTCGCGAACCAGCCCCTCGTCTTTCATCAACGCCGACCCCGCCGCCTTGTTGCACACTTTCTTGGCCGGGCAGCCCATGTTGATGTCGATGATCTGGGCGCCGAATTCGGCGTTCAACCGCGCTGCCTGGGCCAGCATGTCCGGATCGCCGCCGGCAATCTGCACCGATCTGGGTTCCGGCTCGCCGGTGTGGTTCATGCGGAACCGGGATTTGCGTGTGTGCCAGAGCTTGCTGTCTGCGATAACCATTTCTGACACCGCCAGCCCCGCGCCCATGTCGCGGCACAGCAGCCGGAAGGGTCGGTCCGTCACGCCCGCCATGGGTGCGACAATCAGCGGGTTGGGCAGGGTATAGGGCCCGATCTTCGCCGTCGGCAGCATGGTTTCAGTCCGTGTTACAGCAGAATCAGCAAGGGCCGGACTGGAACGGTTGCTCAATAAGTAACCGATCCAGATCCGAAGGGCGCTAATGATACCGTCGGGGGGCCGGCGATTGAAGGGGCAAAGCAGTGAAAAAATTGATTATTTTTCGTTCTTTCTGGTTGACTTTTAGTCTGTTCGATGGCGGCCCGCCGTGATCCACGAGTAAAGACTCGCTTACTGGCTGTGGGCGCGGAACGCGATATTGTAGTTGACCGCGTCGCGGCCGGGGTCGCGAATGCCGATGGCGATCCTGACCGGCGTTTCAGTGGGCATGGCGGCCAGATCGCGGCCGTCTCCGGCGATGTACTCGTCCGGCGTGAACACGCTTTGGGCCACCACATCGCCATTGAGGTTCGAGAAGGTCAGGGCAATGGCCGGGAACGGCTGCTCGAAGGCGGCGCGGTTGATGATCACCGCCTCCACCAGCAACTGGCTGCGGTTCTCGGGATCGGTGCGCACCACCAGTTTACGGCTCTGGATGGCATCCACATCAAGCAGCGGCTTGAGTTCGCAACCGGCCAGCTCACAGCCCTGCTCATAAAACGGGCGCAGCTCCGGAATGGCCGAGAGTCGGTCAAACTGGAACCAGGTTACCTGGGCCACTAGTAAGCCTGCCAGCGCCAGAACCGCCAGCGTCCAGAGAATACGGCGCACGGTGCCGCCGGAACCGCCGCCCACCGATACCGGTTCCCGCCGCAGGTCGTGGTAAGGGAAGCGGGCGCTCAGAGGTTCATCCGGTTCGGGCTCAGGTGGTGCTGCAGGGGCCTCGGTGAAAGTCGGGGCCGTTGTTTGCTCGCCTGTTGGCTCCAGGGACAGGGGCGGCTCCTGCCGGGTGTCGGCGCTGGTTTTGGCAGGCGGTGTCGCAGGCTCCGCGGGTTGTGGTCTGGCGGCGGGTGTTACGGACGGTGCTATAGCCGGTCTGGGCTCCGGCGCCGTGTCGGACTCCTGCGTGTCAGGCGCAGGCGCTGCAGTACTGGTCCGGGGCGTTGCAGGGCGACTGGTGTCCTTTTCGGAGTCGTCATCCGACAACATGGCCTCGGCCCAGCTTTCATCGAGCTCTTTATTTGGGCGGTCGTCATCTTCATGGCCACCGGCCGGTGATTTCTCATCAAAGGAGCGAAAACTGTCGCTGAGCTCTTCGTCAGAAAAGGTCAGGTTGGTGCCGGCGTACTTGCCTTCGGCGGCGTCCTCTTCCGGATTGTCAGCAAAGACAAAATCGTCATCGGCGGAAAATCCGCTGGCAGCTTCTCCCGCCTCGACGAATCTGGTCGGTTCCGGTGCCGCCGGCTTGGCCGGACCGGGTGGCGCCACCTGATGATCGATGGCGTTGAACACCTCCATGCAGTTCCCGCAGCGCACTTTGCCTTTGGCAATACTGAGTTGCTCATCCGTTACCCGGAAACGGGTATCGCATTTGGGACATCGTGTCTGCAGGCTGCTCTGGGTCATGCTTCGTTCCTGTAAGCGACTTCGCTACGAGTCACGGAGTTTAGTCGGTCACCGAGGATTCGTCACCTGTCGTTGCGCCGTCCTGTGAGGCGTATCCACTCTTCTTTCTGCTCCGGCTCGTCCATCACGAACCAGGGCTCGTAGGCCGCCATCACGTCCCGCGCCTGGTTGGACAGAATGCCCGACAGCACCAGGTCGCCCGCGGGTTTGACCCTGGCCGCCAGGTGCGGTGCCAGGCCGATGAGCGGCTGGGCCAGGATGTTGGCGAGCATGATGTCTGCGCGGGTGTCCGGTTCGTTGTCCGGCAGGTACAGATCCAGGCGGGCGGGGTCAACGCCGTTACGCTGGGCGTTGTCGCGACTGGCCTCCAGTGCCTGCGGGTCGTTGTCCACGCCGATCACATGCTCGGCGCCCAGCAGCAGGGCCGCCAGGCCGAGAATGCCCGAGCCACAGCCGTAATCGATCACCTGCTTACCCACCACGTCCTGACCGTCCAGCCATTGCAGACACAGCGCGGTTGTGGGGTGGGTGCCGGTGCCGAATGCCAGGCCGGGGTCGAGCATGAGGTTGGCGGCGTCGGGATCAGGGGCGTCGTGCCAGCTGGGCACGATCCACAGCCGCTCGCCGAACTGCAGGGGTTTGAAGTCGTCCATCCAGGCCCGCTCCCAGTCCTTGTCCTCAACCAGGGTAACCTCGATGCCCGGCAGGGATTGCTGGGTCTGCTGATGCCAGGCATCGGTGATCGCAGAGCAGAGCTGGTCGATGTCGCGCTCGGAGTCGAACAGGCCGGTCACGCTGGTGTGGTGCCACAACGGGGTGGTACCGGGATCCGGCTCGTAGAGCGGCTGGTCGGCGGCGTCCTCCATGGAGACGGCCTCGGCACCCATCTCCATGAGCAGATCCTCCAGCTGGTCCGCGTTGTCCGGATCAGCCGGGATCTGTAGTTGTATCCAGGGCATGTTTGTTTCAATCCCGTATCAGTTTTTCCAGGTAATGGATGGTGAAGTCTACCTGTTTGAAGCCACCATCGCGTACCCGTTTTCTATGCAGGGATTGATTGGTCTTGATGCCTTCAACGAGCAGCTCGTCGAGGGCATTCTTCATGCGGCGCCGCGCGATTTCGCGATCATCGCCCCAGGTGATCAGCTTGGCCACCAGGGAATCGTAGTAGGGCGGAACCGTGTAACCGCTGTACAGGTGCGAATCCACGCGGACGCCGTTACCTCCGGGGGCATGGAAGTGCTTGACCTTGCAGGGACTGGGTACGAACGTCTTCGGATCTTCCGAGTTGATGCGGCACTCCAGGGCGTGGCCGGAAATGCGGATGTCGTCCTGGGTGTACTGCAGCGGCAGGCCGCTGGCGATCCGCAGCTGTTCCCGCACGATGTCGACACAGGTGACCATCTCGGATACCGGATGCTCAACCTGAACCCGGGTGTTCATTTCGATG
>JAEPMM010000480.1 GCA_017643965.1 Marinobacter sp. | reverse complement strand
GGACGAATCGGACGGTCGATCAGACGGGAGGTCAGAGTTTCTTTCTCGGAAGGGCGACCTTCACGCTTGAAGAAACCACCGGGGATTTTACCAACGGCGTAGGTCTTCTCGAAGTAGTTCACGGTCAGCGGGAAGAACGGCTGACCCGGCTTGGCTTCCTTGGCACCAACCACGGTACCCAGCACGGAAATGTCGTCGACGGTGACGAGCACAGAACCAGTTGCCTGACGGGCAATACGGCCGGTTTCCAGAGTGACGGTCTTGCCGCCGAGCTCAAAACTTTTTCTTACGGGATTCAGATCCACGGTAACTCCTGAAATTATCTTGTCCAAATTGACTCGGCCACTTCGCCCCTGCGAACCGACCGTTACCTCTGCAGGACAATGGCATGTGATCTGAAGGCAACCCGTCTGAAAGCTAACAGGCTGTTGCAAAACCCCGGAGACTGAAACCGATTGCCCGAAGACAATCTCCCGGCCGGGCTTTTCAACAACCTGCTATCAAGTTCGGCTTTCCATGACGACAGGGAATCCCCCGATGATCACTGACACACACTGCAGTTTTACTGATTTGAGAAAAGCACAACTGGCGGGGCACCCAGGGCACCCCGCCAGTTGGTGGCCAGTCAGTCCGGTATCGGACCGCTGACCGTCAGATCGTTTGACGACCGGATTAGCGACGCAGACCAAGACGCTTGATCAGTTCCAGGTAACGGTCGGCGTTCTTACGCTTGAGGTAATCCAGCAGCTTGCGACGCTGGTTTACCATCCGGATCAGACCACGGCGGGAATGGTGATCCTGCTTGTTGATCTTGAAGTGATCCTGCAGCTTGTTGATGTTAGCGCTCAGCAGTGCCACCTGAACTTCAGGGGAACCGGTATCGCTATCAGCTTGCTGAAAATCCTTAACAATCTGTGCTTTCTCGTTGGCAGACAATGCCATAACTCACCTCATGATTTGCGATGCAATTGAATCCGGCCGAACCACGCATCTCTACAGCTCGGCTAACCGACGTCCGCGGTAATGCCCGCGTCAGCCGTTCTTCACCAGCCGGCGAGGCACCAGCTTGGTGACCTCCCCTTCCGGGAAAGCTTCTGCCAGCCCGACAAAGCGTTCATCGCCATACAGACGAACAAACCCTTCCTCCAACTGGACCGGTATTCTAACTGGTTGGCCGTTAATTATCGACACCAACGCCGGCCCGCTCAGCACCTGTTCCGGGAACATCGAAAGCGCCGCATCCGGCGCCACCAGCAAACCGTCCAGGCTTTCGTCACGCTCACGCATGGCTTCGAGCCGGTCCACAGCCACGGCATCCGCGAGCGTGAAGCCCGATGCCATGGTGCGGCGCAAGGCAATGACATGGGCGCCGCAGCCGAGCGCTTCACCGATGTCCTCCACCAGTGAGCGAATGTACGTACCCTTGGTGCAACTGACCGCGATATCCAGCTCATCTTCGCGAACATCCAGCAAGGTCAGTTCGTAGATGGTCACCGGGCGCGACGGCCGCTCGATCTCGATGCCCTCACGGGCGTATTCGTAGAGCGGGCGGCCCTTGTGCTTGAGCGCCGAGTACATCGAGGGCACCTGCTGGATGGCACCGCGGAAGCGGTCGAGAACCGGCTCCAGGGCAGCGGCATCGAGTCCGGCCGGAACCGGCCTTTCCTCAACCACGGCGCCCTCGCTGTCCCCGGTTTCCGTACGCACACCCAGCCTGTCC
>JAEPMM010000352.1 GCA_017643965.1 Marinobacter sp. | reverse complement strand
TTTGCATTATCTATCTTAATTGAAGGTCAGTGCCACTGTCAGGAACAGCACCTGCAGGGCTTCACCCCAGGCGCCGCCGAGCGCGCGGACGTAGTAGCCGCCGACGGCGAGGAAAAGCAGGTAGGCACCGGCAAACATGAAGGTGCCGGCGTGGAACACCGCGGAGCGGGACAGCTGGAATTCCACGGGCTGTTTGCGGGTATTGATGGTGTTGATGGCGAACAGCGGCACCAGAGCCGCGTTGACCAGGCCCCGCGCGTTCCAGAAGGAGTCTGAGACCTGGCCGAACAGGAGCGCATCGGCGTACATGAAAAAGTCGAACACGAACATCGCGGCAACGCCGATGCAGATGTACTTCATGCTGGAACGACCGAATGAAACGGCGTTGCGCCAGATCTGTTCCACCAGGGACAGGCCCATCAGCGAGAGCGCCATCTGTCCCACTACTTTGGTTTTACCGTTCAGCAGGTCGAGGTCAAAGGTGTACTCCAGCACCCCGAAGCCCAGTAACAGCACCAGTAAGGTAATGGTGGCGGCGCCCAGCATGCGCCTCAGTCGACCCACGATGGGCGTCGAACGGAAAGAGTCGCGGAGCAGGGCAAACAGGAGTGTGATCCAGGCCGCATCTCTCAGGAGTTCAAGCAGGTAGCGAACGAAAAACGAGGGTTGGCCCCAGAGGCTCTGGGCTGCCAGCGCGACTGCCCAGGTAACCGACACAACGCACGCCAGCAGGAGCACGCGATCAACATCCCGGCGCAGGTAGCGGGAGGCAACAAGCAAACCCAGCAGCGCAAACGAGAGCGCTGCCACGGAGTGACTGATAAAGCTGAAATCATTCAACATGCCGCGCGTCCTGCGTCGTCCTCACTCGATCCCTGACTTGCCCTGCCGGCCGACAGGCAAGGGCTGTCAAACGGGCTTCTTGTTCTCCCGATAAAAGCGGAAGATTTCTTTCAGCGGCCTTCGTGGGGTAAATCCGAACTCCCTGGCAAAGGCTCTGCCGTCAATGACGACAGGATACTTGAAAAAGTGCATCAGATACGACGGAAAACTTCTCAGGTTCAGTGTCCGTAGTATCAGTTTCGGTAAAATCGGGGGCACCGACGGGATCGGCAGGCGCTGGCAGCCACACAGCTTCAGAGCATGCTGATAGGCCACCCAGTCTTCGGGTGCCACATTGAAAACACCCCGCTGGGTTTTGTTGTAGGCAAGCACAATGGCGTCGGCCATGTCATCGATGTGAATGAACTGCATCATCGGGGAAAAGCCCGCCAGGACCGGTGCCCGTTCACTGGCCAGCAGGGTGCTGATGGAGTTCCTGACCCCCGGGCCGACAATGTTGCAGGGCCGCAGAATGGTGATGTTCAGTTCCGGGTAGCGCCAGAGGTAAATATTGGCCAGATTCTCCAGCTCAACCGAATCAACCAGATCGGCGCTCAGCCCGACACCCTTGAGGGGGGCCTCTTCGTCGATCAGTGCCGGATTGTAGGCAACGGCGCCGTATACGTGAAAGGTCGACAGCACCACAACCCGCCGAATGCCGTATTTGTGGCTCAGATCCAGCAGCTTCTGGGTACCCAGCACGTTGGCGTTGTAGCGGCGCATCCGGGTCAGCTGGCTGGACATGATGCGGCCAAGATGGATCACGCCATCGAACTTGTATCGGCGGAAAAGATCCTCGAAGACCCGTTTGTTGAAGTCAATGCAGTAGCTCGGGATGTCATCGCCCAGATAGACCTGTTCCCGGAAATCCACCGCGACCAGATCGCAGTGATCCCGGAGGCGATCAATCACCTGTTGTGCCAGGGCGCCAGCGACGCCAGTTACCAGAATGCGTGGTCTTTGTTGCTTGCTCATCAGAACAGCCTTTTCCTTTCGCTGAGCCCCTTGTCAATCAGCTTGCTGATTTCGCCTTTGACCTGTTCTACCCGGTCGGTCACCTGCTCTTCGGGGATTTCCCGGTCATCAAAGAACATGGGCGGACCGAAGTTGAGGTGCACCTTGGCGGGCAGGATGACTGGCAAAGCCACCGGTGCATAGGGTACGCCCAGGGCCTTGGCCAACGGCTTGATATTGGCGATGGCCGGTATGGTCTCCTCGCAGCCGACCACACCCACCGGCACGATCGTCGCCTTGTATTTCATGGCCAGATGCATGAAACCGTTGCCGAATCGCTTGAGCTGGTATCGATCCTGATAGAGCTTGCCCGATCCCCGAACCCCTTCAGGAAACACAATAACCGCTTCATTATTGGCCAGCATTTTGGCGCAATTGGTCGGATCACCCAGCACCGCGCCCACCTCGTTCAGCAGGTTGCCAAGATAGGGGACCGTCGGAAAAAACCGTTCAATCATCGCTCGCGGAATTCGTGGCTTCTCTTTCCGTGAGGCCAGTGCGTAACCGATCAGCAACCCGTCGATGGGCAACTGTCCGCTGTGATTGGCGATGATCAGCACCGGTCCCTCCGCGGGGATGTTTTCAACGCCGCTGGCCTCCACGCGGAAGTACTTTTCATAGACGTGGCGGGTCAGCGAGAGCCCGTATTTGATGGCCTCGTTGTTGTAGCCCCATGGATCGTAACCCAGGCTGCCGATAGGCTTGCGGATCCGGTTGATCTGTTCGCTCAGTTCCGCCGGAACCAGTTTGGATTTCAGAATGGATGCCAGACTCATGGCGACTCCCTGATGGTTTAAATTCGTCCGATCAACACGCCAAGTGTATGGCTTTGGCCTTCATTCAATACCCGATAATCGCTTAACGCATTGGCGGTTTCGACACACAGCATGGATTTCCAGCCACTGTCCGGAAAGTCGCTGAGCGTTCTGGCTTTGCCGGGACCGGGATTCCAGACTACGGTTGAGTCGCTGCCGATGGCGTTCAGTGTCCGCCGCGACGCCGGCGATGCGACCACCAGTGGTGCCCCCGACTCGTAAATCCGATCCATTTCGCCGTCAAATGTTAGATCGCCGTGCTGCGGGTGATAGCTCCAGTCCAGCAGGGTGTCGACATAATCCGCACCGGCAAGGCCTTCAATGCGGGTTCGTTGAATGTCCGGGGTAGGCAGGTATGTGTGCAGTGCCTGGGTAAACGCAAGAGGCGCCGCGCCCAGATTGGTGGTGGTCAGCGCAATCTGGCAGCCCTTGACCGAAAAACTGAAGGTGGCGAGGAGCAGCGCATGCCCCTCCCAGTTGTCCGCGAAATCGTCATTGGCATCGAGAGACAGGCAGATTTCCACATCGTGGGCGGACTCACGGACGTCTTCGAGTTTCCAGAGGGCCGTTCGCGCGAAGCCATGGGCGGAATCGCAACGGATGCGCTTGCGAACCTCCGGCGGATTGCGCTCCGGTGCGCCGAACCATGGCCAGCAGATGGGAATGCCGCCGCGGATTGCCCGCCCGGTCTCAAAGCGGGCCGTATCGCTCAGCCACAGCCAGTCCGGCTTGTCGTGGGTAGCAAATTGGGTCAGGTGGGCACCCTGAAGAAACAGTTGGGCGCGGAAAAGTGGGTGGTGCACTTCCATGGCTTCCAGTTCCCCGTGGGTTTTCCAGCGGGTAAACGACCAATGCCCGGGTTTCGTCGTCACTAGGTGCCTCATACCGCAGAAAGTTTTTCGATTCGCCGGCCTTGCGCCGGGGATTACGTGTATTTGCGTAGCAACAGAGTAAATTAAAACTGACGCTGTCGCGAGATTCCGGCCTAAAATACCGGCTTGCCAGAGGAGGCAATGCATGAAATCCAGCGTCATCACACCCATTCGCGGGCATCTTCCCGGAGAAGCCCGGCCGGCATTCGGAGCGGTGTCTGGCGACGTGGATCTGTGTGCCCCGGCG
>JAEPMM010000199.1 GCA_017643965.1 Marinobacter sp. | reverse complement strand
CCGCCACCAGGCCGACGAACGGGGCCGGCACCTGATGATGAATCCGCCCCGCGATACTCACCTGGATTTGCAGGCAGGCGACCGGCTGGTGGTTATGGCCCATACCTGACCTGCCGCTGACGGCTCAGTCAATGGTCTCCAGCAGTGCCGCCATGATGTCATCCATCACAACGAATCCGGTCAGTTCGTTGTCGTCCAGCACTAGCAGGCGCTTGACACGGTATTCGCTCATCAGGCTGGCCGCGTGCCGCAACGCCAGGTGTTCACCCACACTGATCACTGGCTTCGCGCAGGCGTCGTAGACATTCAACAGATCGATATCGCCGTCCTCGGCAATGATGGTCTTGAGGATGTTGGTGTAGGTGATCAGGCCATAGGCATCGTGCTCGTTCTGCTTTTCGACCACCAGGGATTTGACGTTATGACGCTTCATCAGTGACAACGCCTCACGAATCGTGGCGAAGGCGGAGACGCTGATCACGTCCCTCACCATCACATCTTTAACCAGTTTCATGATAGCTCTCCGCTCAGAGTGAATTTTTCAGGTGCTGTTCGAATTTCTCCACCTGTGTCATGTCGATACCGCCGAGGTGCTCCAGCGGGAGGGTGAACACAAGTCCCTGGGAGTCTTTGTCATCGGGCATAATGATTCGCTGGATGCCACGAAGCACATCCAGCGATAAGCCCTTCTCAAGAACCATCAGCAGCACACTCTGGCTGCCGTCGTAGGTCAGGCCGAAAAAGGTCTTTTTTGCGGTGTTGCTGATACCCCGACCTGACATGACAGTGACGCCGCCGGCGCCCAGGTCGCGGGCAGTGTCTATGCATGTCTGTTCGAGGTCTTCGGGCACGATGGCCACCAGGGCTGAGAATTTCATGTTTCTACCTTTCTGCGGGCTGAGAGAGTCTCTGTCACGATGGCGTAGGACATTACCGTCACAATAGGAAAAATTGAGGCAAAGGCAATCAGGCCGAAACCGTCGATCAGGACATTGCGTCCTTCAATGCTGGAGGCGAGGCCGATTCCCAGGGCTGTCACCAGCGGCACGGTCACTTCCGAGGTGGTGACTCCGCCCAGGTCATAAGCCAGCGCCACGATGTAGCGAGGAGCAATGGCGGTCAGTGCAACGACCAACAGATAGCCTGCCATGATGTAGTAGTGGATGGAGTCACCGGCAATAATCCTGTGCACGCCCACGGTAATGCCGATGGCCACACCGACGGCGACCAGTATTCGGATGACGCTGCCGTTGATGGTGCCGTTTGCCGCGTCTTCCGCTTGCCGGCCGATGGCCAGGAGCGCTGGCTCAGCCATGGTGGTGGCGAAGCCGATCATGAAGGCGAAGAGATACACATAAGTGTAACCTTCCATAGCCATCAACTGCTCGGCCATACTGGTGCCGATCGGGAAGAGTCCCATTTTTAGACCCACAACGAATGCATAGAGCCCCAGGATGACCAGGCCAAAGCCGAAAAGAATTTTCCGCGGGTTACTCAGCCCACGCTTCAGCACAATGTACTGAAAGAACAGAATGGTGATGATAATGGGCAGCACGTCACGAACCATTTCTGCCAGATCCAGTGCCATCGTCAATGCCGTGGGTAGGTGACGGGCGCCAGCGACCGCATCGATTTGAAGATCTGCATCCGCGGCCTCGCCGGAATACACCAGGATGCCATAGAGCTGAACCGTCACCATGGGCACCATCACTGCCAGTGCGACCAGCCCGAAACCATCTGTCAATGGGTTGCGGCCTCGAATGGATGCGGCCAGGCCAATACCGAGGGCGGCAACCAGAGGTACGGTGACGATGTTGGTGGTGACGCCACCGGAGTCGTACGCCAGCCCGACAATTTCAGGTGGTGCAAACCAAGTTACGACAACGACCAGAATGTAGCCGATGATCATGAACCAGTGCAGCGGGTAGCCGACGATGGTGCGAAATACCCCCAGCGACACAACGGCCCCGACGGAAAAGGCCACCAGAAGGCGCAGAGTCAGTGCGTTGATGCGTCCTTCGCTGATCTCCTGGGCTTGTTGCGCCACGGCGATCAAGGCGGGCTCGGCGACCACGGCTGAAAAGCCTATGGCAAAGCCGAACGACAGCAGGATCGGGAGCGAGCCACGACGGGCAAACTGGTTGGACAGACTTTTGCCCACCGGGAAGATGCTCAGCTCCAGCCCCTGAAGAAACAACGCGACGCCCACCGCAACGACAATCAGGCCGATTGCCATGCTCATGGTGTTGTCTGGCCACTGTTGCAGCACAACAAGCTGAAAGAAAATCACGACAGCGATGATGGGGAAAAGGTTTCTCAGGGCGTGCAGGAGCGAGTGAAGAAATGCACGTAATAAGTAGAACACTCAGCCTCCCTGTAACCCTGAAGAAGTGAAAAAACGATATTGTTCAGGAGGTAATAGTAGCATTTGTGGCGCGCTCGACACTGACATAGCTCAAGCATGACTGAGATGCGGGGGAGTGGATGAGGCTGCCATTCTGGGTATTCATCAAAAAAATGCCGAGAATAGATAATATAAATTTCAATTATAAATTCAAAGGCACTAAAGTAGCACCCATCGTCGGTTGTCTGAACATTTTTTGAGCGGATAGCCGGCTCGCCGGAGTAGACTTTCTGCTTCTGATGAAGAGCACCTCAAACCGTAGAACACAGGACTGAGATCATGCCATACGCAAAAGACGTTGACGCCATTGCTTCCATTCTGAAGCAAAACCCGACCTGGAACGCCATCAATCCGAAGCACGCGGCCCGCATGCGCGCCCAGAACAAGTTTAAGACCGGTCTGGATATCGCCAAGTACACCGCCAAGATCATGCGCGAAGACATGGCGAACTACGACAACGACACCGCTCAGTACACCCAGTCCCTGGGTTGCTGGCACGGCTTCATCGGTCAGCAGAAGCTGCTGTCCATCAAGAAGCACTTCGGTACCACCAAGCGTCGTTACCTGTACCTGTCTGGCTGGATGGTTGCGGCTCTGCGTTCCGAGTTCGGTCCGCTGCCGGATCAGTCCATGCACGAGAAGACCGCTGTCTCTGGTCTGATCGAAGAGCTATACACCTTCCTGCGTCAGGCGGATGCCTGGGAACTGAACCACCTGTTCCGTGCTCTGGAAGAAGCTGAGAACGCCGGCGATAACGCCAAGGCGGAAGAACTGATCAAGCAGATCGACAACCACGAAACTCACGTTGTGCCGATCATCGCCGACATCGACGCTGGTTTCGGTAACGCCGAAGCGACTTACCTGCTGGCCAAGCAGATGATCGAAGCCGGTGCGTGCTGCATCCAGATCGAAAACCAGGTGTCTGACGAGAAGCAGTGTGGTCACCAGGACGGCAAGGTTACTGTTCCCCACGCCGACTTCCTGTCCAAGATCAACGCTGTTCGTCTGGCGTTCCTCGAGCTGGGTGTTGACGATGGCGTTATCGTTGCCCGTACCGACTCCCTGGGCGCAGGCCTGACCCAGAAGATCGCCGTGACCAACGAGCCGGGCGATCTGGGTGACCAGTACAACAGCTTCATCGATGGCGATGTGATCGAGAAGGCTGAAGACATCAACAACGGCGACGTTGTGATCAAGCAGAACGGTCAGCTGGTTCGTCCGAAGCGTCTGGCTTCTGGCCTGTTCCAGTTCAAGGCCGGCAGCGGCGAAGACCGTGTGGTTCTGGACTGTATCACCAGCCTGCAGAACGGCGCAGACCTGTTGTGGATCGAAACCGAGAAGCCTCACGTTGGCCAGATCGCTGCCATGGTTAACCGCATCAAGGAAGTGGTGCCGGACGCCAAGCTGGTTTACAACAACAGCCCGTCCTTCAACTGGACCCTGAACTTCCGTCAGCAGGTATTCGACGCATGGCAGGAAGAAGGCAAGGACGTATCGGCCTACGACCGTGCCAAGCTGATGAGCGAAGAGTACGACAACACCGAGCTGGGTCAGCTGGCTGATGAATGGTGCCGTAACTTCCAGCGTGACGGTTCACGCGAAGCGGGTATCTTCCACCACCTGATCACGCTGCCGACTTACCACACTGCGGCCCTGTCTACCGACAACCTGGCCAAGGGCTACTTCGGTGATGAAGGCATGCTGGCCTACGTTGCAGGCGTACAGCGCAAGGAAATCCGTCAGGGTATCGCCACCGTCAAGCACCAGGATATGGCTGGTTCCAACATCGGTGACGACCACAAGGAATTCTTCGCTGGTGAAGCCGCGCTGAAAGCCGGTGGTAAAGACAACACCATGAACCAGTTCGGCTAATCGAACGGTTCGTTGTCTTCGGGCAGGGCCGCTGGTCTTGCCTGACACACAAAACCCCGCCTGGTGCGGGGTTTTGTGTTTTCAGCGACACCGTTATTGATGGCTGCGGTGGTGCTTGCCGCCGTGAGATCGGGTGTGGTGAGGATCGTACTTGTCCATCAGGCGATAGAAGGATACCCGCGAAATCTTGAGGATCCGCGCCGCTGCGGTCACATTCTGATGCGACAACGCCAGGCTGCACGATAGTGCCTGCTGGTCTGCCCGGGCGCGAAAGGCTTCGAGACTCAGCCCCGCCTGCCCGGGTACCGCCATACCCAGTTCGGCGAGCCCCAGGTCCGCCGGCTCGATCATCGCCGATTCGCTCAGCAACATGGCCTGGCGTAACCGGTTCTGCAATTCCCTCAGGTTGCCGGGCCAATGGTACTGCGCCAGGCTCTGCAGAGCCGGGGTGCTGAGTTTGCGGGCGCCGAAAGTGGTGTGGGTGTTTGCCAGTATGTGGTTGGCGATCACCGGAATGTCCTCGGGGCGGTCACGCAGTGGCGGCAGCTGCACCTCCAGGCTACCCAGGCGGTAGTAGACGTCGCTGCGAAACGCGCCGGTCTCGACCAGGTTCTTGAGTGGGCGAGCGGTGGTTGCGATCACCCGCACATCCACTTTGTGGGGGCGTGCCGCGCCCACCCGTTCAATCTGCCCCTCCTGAAGAAATCGTAGAATGGCCGATTGCTGTTCCGGATGGAGCTCATCAATACCGGACAGCAGCAGGGTGCCACCGTCGGCGGCGTCGACCCGTCCGCGCCGGGCACTGACCGATACGCCAAGGGGGTCTCCCTCCTGGCCAAACAGCTCACTCTGGGTCAGCGGCAGTGGCAAAGCTGCGCAATTGACGGCGACGAACGGCTGGGTTCTGCGGGAGGAGTGGCGGTGGATGAAGCGCGCGGCCGCGTCCTTGCCGGTGCCACTCTCGCCCGAGATCAGCACCGGTTCGTGGGTTTTGGCGAAGCGCCGCAGCATGGCTCTGGCCTGGCGGATGGCCTGGGATCCCCCCTCCAGGGCGGCATCCTGATAACTGTCGTGGGGCTCGAAATCGGTGCGGGCGTGCAATTGCGCCATGCCCCAGAGGTGTCCCAGAACCGTATTGAGCCGGTCGGCATCCAGCGGCAGGTGGTGGTAATCCGTGCAGTGTCTTGAGATCAGGGTGCCGAGACGGCTGTCCTCGCTTGGGGAGGCTGGCAGCAACCCGACCCAGTAGGACAGCCGGAACGCTTCGATCCACTGATCAAGGTAGGGCGTGCCTTCGTCCGGGTAGACGCTGAGATCCAGAATGCCGATCCGGGCCCGCCCGGAACCCGCGAGCGCAAAGGGTGGCGGTTCGGTCATATCAAACGAATGGATGTTCCAGTGGGCTGACAATAGAGGGTCCTGTTGGTCTCTAACGCTAGCCGCCGACAACCAGACGAGCGGTCGTTGTTCCTTCATGACGGATCTCCCGGAGAACGCGTTCCGGAAAACACTCATACATGGAATGTGCCATCTGAACGAGCAGGCCTGTTTTCAGTGGCTTGCATCCGGCGCGACAGGTCAAATGTCAAATTCTGTAAATTTTGTCGACAGTAGAAGGCCTAGCACGTTAATGGGCATGGCGAAAACGTTCGATGCGCTCGTCACTACCGGGGTGGCTGGACAGCATATCCAATACCGCATCCCAGCGGCTGTCCTGGGTCTGTTCATCGGACGATTCTGTGTCGGCCGTCGCCATCAACCGGATCATGATGTTGGCGAAATGGCCCGAATCTATGCCGTTTTCCTGCAGGTTGTTCAGGGCAAAGGTGTCTGCCTCCCGTTCCATCTCCCGGGAATAGGCCAGGCTCATGAGTACGGCGGGCACCACCACCGTGGCATCGGAGAAGGCCGACAGGTCGCCGGTCATCATCACGATCAGCCAGAATGTCAGTGAGCCCTGGACCATGCCCTGCAGACCGTGCCGATGGGCGACATGACCGATTTCATGGGCAAGAATGGCCGACAGTTCGTCGTCGTGTTGCGCCAGGTTTACCAGATCGTCGGTAAAAATCATCGTGCCATCCGGCAGAGCCATGGCGTTGGCGCCAATGGCGGGGGAATGG
>JAEPMM010000125.1 GCA_017643965.1 Marinobacter sp. | reverse complement strand
GGAAACTCTGCGCCAGGCCATTCTGAGTAAAGTCCGGCCGGTCGCAGAGCGTCGTGAGCTGGACCTGGTGTTCGAGCCGCTGTTCGATGGTGTGCCTCCGTTCGAGACGTCGGCGGATGCAGAGCTGGTTCGCGCCTGCGAAAAGCTGACCGGTCACACCGCGCACGCCGTGGGCTTTGCCACCGAGGCACCGTGGTTGCAGCAGCTCGGTCTGGAAACCCTGGTGATGGGCCCCGGCTCCATCGATCAGGCCCACCAGCCCGATGAGTTCCTGGAGCTGTCGCAACTGGAACCCACCGTCAAGATCCTCAAGGGATTGATCCAACAGTTCTGCCTGTAACACCCAGGCCATCAGGAGAGACGATTGAAATCCAACGACTGGCTGCACGGATTCCGCCATTCATCCCCGTACATCAACGCCCATCGGGGCCGCACGGTGGTGCTGACCATTGGCGGGGATGCGATAGCTCACGACAACTTCATCAACATCATTCACGACATTGCATTGCTGAGCAGTCTCGGCGTGCGCCTGGTGGTGGTGTTCGGAGCGCGCCCGCAGATCCAGGAGCGCCTGGACAGTGCCGGGGTGGAGTCGTCGTTTCATCGTGGCCTGAGAATGACGCCGGAGGATCAGCTACCGCTGGTATTGCAGGTCGTTGGCGGGTTGCGGGCGCATCTTGAAAGCCAGTTGTCCATGGGGCTGGTGAACTCGCCGATGCACAACGCGCGCATTCGTGTCAGCGGCGGTAACTTCGTCACCGCGCGCCCGGTCGGTGTGCTGGACGGGGTGGACTTCGGTTACACCGGGCGGGTACGCCGGGTGGATGTCGCCGGTATCGAAAAGCTGCTGGAACTGGGGCACATTGTGTTGCTGCCGCCCCAGGGCTATTCCCCCACCGGCGACACGTTCAACCTGTCTTACGAGGATGTCGGCAGTCAGGTGGCGGCGGCGCTGCAGGCCGAGAAACTGATCATCTTCATCGACGACCAGGGCCTGCTGGAGGCCGACGGTTCGCTGATTCGCGAGCTGTCCGCGCGGCAGGCCTCCGAGCAGCTGGCGCAAGGCGGGGTCACCGGTCACGATGCCGCCTTGCTGAAGGCCGCGTGCGATGCCTGTGTCAAAGGCGTACGCCGCTCCCACATCATCAGCTACGTCAATGACGGCGCCCTGCTGGAGGAACTGTTCACCCGTGACGGTGCCGGCACCCTGGTCAGCGGCGACCACTACGAGCAGATTCGCCAGGCCCGGGTCGAGGACATTGGCGGTGTGCTGGAACTGATCCAGCCGCTGGAAGAACAGGGCATTCTGGTGCGCCGCTCGCGGGAGATGCTGGAAACCGAAATCGACCGTTTCGTGGTAGCGGAGCGCGACGGCACCATTGTCGGCTGTGCCGCGCTCTACCATTACCCGGAGGAGGGGGCCGGCGAACTGTCCTGCTTCGCCGTCGACCCCAATTATCGCCGTGCCGGGCGCGGGGACGACATCCTCGCGATGGTGGAGAAACTGGCCCGCAGCCAGGGTATCGCGCGGTTGTTCGTGCTCACCACCCAGACCGAACACTGGTTCCGTGAGCGCGGTTTTCTGCCCTCGACGGTGCAGGAACTGCCGGGGCCGAAACTGGCGTCCTACAACACCCAGCGCAATTCAAAGGTGTTCGTCAAAACGCTCTGACAGATCGAGTAGTGCCTGCGTGCGCTGCTCGGACTCCCGTGCAGACAGCGCACGCACCTGCTCGAAGAAGTCATCAAAGCGGTAGTCGTGCTCCCGCAGCAGTTGGCGGAATCCGGGCACGTACTGGTTGTACTGGCGGAACAGCGCCAGGTTGGCGTTGTTGAGGGTGCCCACCGATTCGCCGAACGGCCCGGGTTCATCCCAGCCCTCAGCCAACGCGTTATAGCGGGCAATCAGGTCGGCGATCAGCTGCTGTTTCAGTCGCCGCCTGTCGGCTGCAGCCACCGCGTCCGGATCCTGGTACAGGCGCTCCAGGGCCGTCACCGTGTCTTCCACCAGCGCCAGGGTGGCGTTTCTCTGCTCCAGGCGTGCCAGCGCTGCCGCAAATCCGCCCGTATCGTCTCTCTCTTCCAGCCACAGCCGCAGGCCCTCCAGCTCCACCGCGGTGGCGAAGCTTTCATTGAACGCGGTGTCCTCGTCCACATACACCACCCGGTGCGCGAGTTCGTGGAACATCAGCGCCACCATGCGGTCATCGGGCAGGTTGGTAAAACCGGAATGCAGCGGATCATCGAACCAGCCCAGCGTGGAGTAGGCGGTGACGCCGCCAATAAAGGTGTCGTAGCCGCGGTTGTTCAGGGTTTTCTGCTCGACGCGCGCATCGTCTAGGCTGAAATAACCGCGGTAAGCCTGGCATCCGGCCACCGGGTAGCACCACTGGCGCGGGGTCAGGGAAAACTCCGGCGCCGCCACCAGATTCACCACCACCCAGGGGCGCCCCAGCTCGGTGTACTCGGTGAAGGCATCGCCCACCGGCAACGCCAGGCGGTTTTTCGCAAACACGCGGGCGTCGCGGGCCAGCGCCAGCTTGTCCGCCAGTGACGGGTCGGTCGCGGGATTTTCCAGCAGGTCGTCAACCGGTTGCGCCGACCACATCAACGAGACGTGCCCGCTGATGGCCTGGCTGTAGTAGCCAATGGTCGTACACCCCGGAAGCACTGTTACCAGTAGCAAAAGCGTATAGATCTGACTAAGCTGTGTCATGGTTCACAACGTTATAGTGTGTCTGTCTCAGCACGGGATTCCTCACTATATTACAGACAGATCCCGGATGAGTAGTTTGCGGCAGATGCCGCCCCTTCAGGGACACCGGTGGAAGAGAGGAAACCTTCCCCCGTTTTTGCAAGATATCAGATAGTTCATGGACCCCAGAGATCGTCGCACAAACCCTCGAAAGCCTATCAAGCTCGCCGCCCAGCTGGATCTCGGTTCGGGTGAGACCTGGCCGTGCCAGATTGCCGATTTCTGCGCAGAGGGGCTGTTTGTCCGCTACTCCGGGGATACCTCGCGCAAGCTCGAACGGGTTTTTGCCAACGGCCATCCCGACGAATTTGTTGTGCGCTTTCGCTCGGCGGAGGGCAATCGTCGCCACGAGCTTCACGTCAGTGTGGTTCGTCGTATCGAAGGTGCCATGGGTGTGCATTTCACCCGTTCCAATCCGGACGCAGTGCACGCCATGCTCAAGCAATGTGGCGGCAGCCGTGATCAGGAGCGGTCCACACTGCGGGCGCCCAGCGACCGGGTACAGTTCGTTCTGCACCAGTCGGCGCGGGCAGTGGTGCAGTTTATCGAACCGTTGATGGACACCTGTTTCGTGCAGATGCTGGCGGTCCTGAAACAGGCGGCGCAGCGCGCGGTCAGTGATCAGCAGGCCAACGATTACATGGATGCGACGGGCCAACTCCAGGCCCGCCAGCGGGTGATCTGGCATCAGATGGCGCAGAATCTGGAATCACCCCTGAAACCGGCACCCAAAGGGTTCCCCGGCTCCGAGTTGTCGGTGGTGGACAAGGGCGAATTCGAAGACTGGCTGACCATCCGGGTCATGGTCACCAAAGCGGACACCCAGTTCCGCGGCGAGTTGCTGCAGTTGAAGCTGCGGCTCGACAAGCTGGGCGTCGCCAATGCCACCGGCCACCACAACCCGCTTGGGCCGTCGCTGGTTTGTGAAGCCTTTCATAACGGGCTGAACCACCTCAAGGCCAGTCGCGATGTCGAGAAGATCTGCCTCAAGGTGTTTGAACAGACCGTGTTGCAGCAGCTCGGCCCTCTGTATCAGGAGCTCAATAATATCCTGATCCGGCACGGCGTGTTGCCGGACCTGGACCTGAGCAAATACCTCAGCGAGCGCCCGGCGGCAGCGGAAGAAAAGCCGTCGCCGGCACCCAAACCCTCGACAACAGGCGCGCGATCAGCAGCAGCGGCAGTGGCGGAACCCGAATCCACACCGGCGGCCCGGCAAGCCGCGCCTGAGCGCAAGCCCGGATCCGCCGGTCGTGCACCGCAGGAGTTTCGCGGCTACGCCCAGGCCGCCCAGACCGCGTTTGCCACGGTGCGTAATCTGATCGGTACGCTCACCGCCAGCCGGCTGGCCCGCGGCGATGCCGAGCCTGTGGCGTTTGCCCCCAACGCGCGCCCGTTATCCACCGGTGAACTGCACCGGGAGCTGCAGCAGTTGCAGGCGGAAACGGCAGCTCTGGCTCCGGATCAGCCGAGCCTTCGTGAGCGGGTGGTGGAACGGGTCAAACACAGTGGCGATCATGCCCTCAATGACGAACAGCAGGGCACTCTGGACGTGGTCGACGGCTTTTTCCGCAGCGTGGTGGAAAGCCCGAAACTCAGTGACTATGCCCAGAGCAGGATGCGCCAGCTGGAAGTGCCAGTGCTGAAGGTGGTGATGCGTGATCCCACGTTTTTCGATGACCAGAACAGCCCGGTTCGCGGTGTGATGAACCGGCTGGCCCAGCTCGGAATCAAGGGTGGACGAATCAACCCGGTGGTGCAGCGCCGGATTGATGAGCTGATTCATCGCATCACCACCGATTTCGAACAGGACACGGGGGTGTTTGATAGCACCCTGCAGGAACTGGATACCCTGATTGATCGCCAGAATCTGGTGTACCGCCGCAATGTGGAGCGGGTGACCGCGGCCGCTGAGGGCGCGCAGAAAGTGGCGGAATCCAAGGCCGCTGTCGCCGAGGTGTTGAACCGGAAACTGGCCGGCCGCCGGGTACCCCGGGCGCTGCTGAGTCTGCTGGAGGGTGGCTGGCGTGATCTGCTGTCGCTGACGTGGATCCGCCAGGGGCAGGACAGCCCGTTATGGCAGGACTATCTGTCGGTGGTGGATTCGCTGCTGGCGTTTGCGGACGATCCGAAAGCGGGTATCAATCTGCCGGAGTTGCTGCGGGTGATTCAGGATGGCCTGGCCTCGATTTCCAGCAACCACATGCCGTCATCCCAGATCCGCGATGAGCTCAAGCAGTTTCTGGTGCGCAGCGTCGACACACCGGCCGAGATGGTGGACATGCCACCGCTGGCCTCGGAGGAAAGCCGAAGCAAGACCCTGTCCGAGCGCGAGCAGAAAAGCCTGCAGCGGTGGATCCAGCGGGCCCAGCAGTTGCGCACCGGTGACTGGTTGCGGGATCAGGACAATCCCGACGAACCCCAGTACATCCGGCTGGTGTGGATTGCCCGCGGGTTCAGTCGGTTCGTGTTTGTGAATCACCAGGGCATGCGGGTGGTGGAGCTGGATCTGGAGGCGCTGGCACGTCAGATGCGCAAAGGCATTGTGGTGCCGGACAGCCAGTATGAGCGGCCATTGGTGGACGAGAGCCTCGACCGGATGGTGCGCAAAGTCTATGACCAACTGTCGTGGGCGTCGACCCACGACGAGCTGACCGGGCTGCTCGGGCGCCGTGAATTCGAACGGGTGCTGGATCAGCAACTGGCGCGGCGGGAAGATGAGCGGGCGCTGGTGCGACTGGATTTGCGCAAGTTCCGCCTGCTCAACGACACGGCCGGCTATCAGGCCGGTGACGATGCCTTGCGGCAGGTCGCGGATATACTCCGCGCCCGGGTCGTGGATGGTATGCCGCTGGCGCGTCTGGCGGGCAATGAGTTTGCCTGGCTGCTGCCCGCAGAGACCGCCGCCGAAACAACACAGGCCATCATTGCGGATATCGAGGCCTGTGACCTGTCCTTCGGAGAGCGCCACTACCGCCTGTCGGCCAGCGCGGGCATGGCTATGGAGCTGCCGGCACTGGCCACCGCTGAGCGCTGGCTGAGAGCCTCGGAGCAGGCGATGAAGGCGTCCAAGCAGCAGGGGCATGGCAAGGTGGTGAACTACACTCTGGACGCCGATGATCAGTCCCGGCAGGAGCAGATTGCCGCCAAGGTTGCCAGTCTCGGGGATCTTGATGAGGAGCGCATGCTGCTGCGCTGCCAGAAAATGATACCGCTTCACCCCAACACCGAGATGTCGGCTCAGTACGAAGTGCTGATCAGCATGTACGATGATGCCGGCAACCTGATCACCGGCCGCGATTTCGTGCGCACCGCCGAGCGCTATGACCGCATGCAGGACGTGGACCGGTGGGTGGTGGGGCATATGCTGGACTGGCTGCGGGACAAGGGGCCGGATCCGGAACATCTGGGCGGCGTCTGTGTGAACCTGTCCGGGTATTCGCTCAACGACCAGTCGTTGCTGGAGTTCATCTATGACAAACTGAGCCAGAAGGATGCGCCCATCGAGCGTTTGTGGTTCGAGTTGACGGAAACCGCCGCCATCACCGATCTTGATCGCCTGGCCGGCTTCATGACCGAACTGAAAGAACTGGGTTGCCGGTTCTGTCTGGGCAACTTTGGCAGCGGACCGGTGTCGTTCCAGTTGATGCGTACCTTGCCGGTGGACATGATCAAGCTCGACAGCGCCTTCACCAACCAGGTCGACATCAACGACACAGACCGCGCCATGGTGAAGTCCATGGTGGATATGGCCCACTATATGAAGCGGGAAGTGATTGCCTCGCAGGTGGAGTCCCGCGACGTGCTTGACCGGCTGAGGCAGCTGGGTGTGGATTATGCCCAGGGATTCGTGATCGAAAAGCCCCGCTTGCTGGACAGCCTAAACTAACTTCTGAGCTCTGTTTGCCATGTCAAAACGCCATCCAGTTATTGCGGTGACCGGCTCCTCGGGTGCGGGCACCACGACCACCGGGCAGATTTTCAGCCGTATGTTTGCCAGCGAGGGTCTGCACGCTGCCATGGTCAGCGGCGACAGTTTTCACCGCTACACCCGCGAGCAGATGGCCCGCCTGGCCGCGAAGGGCCAGTTCGGTGAGCGCAACCATTTCGCGCTGGCCGCCAATCATATCGAGAAACTTGAAGCGCTGTTTTACGACTACGGCCACACCGGTAACGGTCAGTATCGCCAGTACGTGCACGATGAAGACCAGGCGCTGCGGTCAGCGGGCCACAAGCCGGGTACTTTTACGCCCTGGGGGCCGCTGCCGGCGGATACGGACCTGTTGTTCTATGAGGGTCTGCACGGAGGCGTGGTCAGCGACACCTACAACATTGCCCAGTACGTGGACCTGCTGATCGGCGTGGTACCCATCGTGAATCTGGAGTGGATCCAGAAAATTCATCGGGATACCAACAAGCGGGGCTATTCCCAGGAAGCGGTGGTGGAGACCATCATCAACCGCATGGACGACTACGTGCACGACATCGTGCCCCAGTTCGCCCAGACCCACATCAACTTCCAGCGGGTGCCGCTGGTCGACACCTCCAACCCGTTCGTGGTCCGGGACGTGCCCACCGAAGATGAGAGCATGGTGGTGATCCGCTTCCGCGAGGCGTCGGAAATCGACTTTCCTTATCTGCTGCAGATGATTGCCGGCAGCAGTGTGTCCCGTCACGACACCCTGGTGATTCCCGGCACCAAGCTGGGGCTGGCCATGGATCTCATCCTGAGACCCATGGCGTTGCGATTGATGGCGCAAAAACCCTTCGCCTGAGCGGGCTGTCGGCAGCCCTCAGGCAGTCAGGCGTCCGTCCCGGTAATCCTGCAGGGTCTGTTCGATCTCCGCGTGGCTGTTCATGACGAACGGTCCGTACTGAACCACCGGTTCGTTGATCGGCTTGCCGGCGATCAACAGCAGGCGCGCGCCGTCCCTGCCGGCTTCCAGCCGGATTTCGTTGCCGCTTGCGAGGATGCTGGCTGCGCTCGGGGTGAGTGCTGCCGGGTGCTCGCCGTGGCGCAGCCCGGCGCTGCCTTCATAGAGATACAGCAGGCCGTCCAGTTCCTCATCAACCGGGAGTGAAACCGCGCTCTCAGGCTCCAGCTGGATGTCGATGTAGAGCGGGCGGGTGCTGCCACCGGTCACCGCACCGGTCCGGTTGACGCCATCAATGGCAATGTCACCGGCGATCAGCTTCAGTCGACCACCCTCCAGCTGCACCTCCGGGATGTCTTCCGGTTGCAGGTCACGGTAGCCGGCCGGCTTCATTTTCTCGGCCGCCGGCAGGTTGAGCCAGAGCTGGAAGCCGCGCATGCGTCCGGATTCCTGCTGAGGCATTTCCGAATGCACAATGCCGCGCCCGGCGGTCATCCACTGCACACCGCCGTTCCTGAGGTTGCCCCGGTTGCCCAGGTGATCCTCGTGAAGCATGTGGCCTTCGATCATGTAGGTCACGGTCTCGAAGCCCCGGTGCGGGTGCGCGGGAAACCCGGCAATGTAGTCCTGGGGCTGATCGGAACCGAATTCGTCGAGCATCAGGAACGGATCCAGGCGGATGTTCTGATGTTGACCGATGGACCGTTTGATTTTCACGCCGGCACCATCGGAGGTTTCCAGGGCGGGAATGGTTTGCTTGACGGCT
>JAEPMM010000471.1 GCA_017643965.1 Marinobacter sp. | reverse complement strand
GGTTGTATACTGACTACGCCGATACTGCCACACATGGATACGGTTAGCGCCGAAGCGTTAATACTGAATGTTAGCGGGACACGGAATCGGGTTCCATGCCTTCTTGCTGCTGGGGATCCGACGACGCTGCCGCGTTGTCTGCCGCCGGTCCCAGGAACCGGGCGAACTCGTCCCCGAGCGTGCGTCTGGACCAGTCTTCGACGACGGCCAGCCGATTGATCATCACCGAACTCTGCCACCAGGTGTCCTGGGCGAGCGGCGTATAGCGGGTAAAGGCGATGCCTACGATCACCACCACCACACCGCGCAGCAGGCCAAACCCCATCCCCAGAACACGGTCCGTAGCAGACAGGCCGGTAGCCCGGACAAGATGCCCGATCATATTATTGATGATGGCGCCCACAATCAGAGTGCCAAAGAACAGGATGGCAAACGCCGCGATCAGGCGCACCATGGGCGTTTCTACGGTGTTTTCCAGCAAAGCCTGCATCTGGGGATGGAAGGTACGCGCGATAATGAACGCACCAATCCAGGTAACCAGAGACAGGGCTTCCCGGACGAACCCCCGCTTGAGGCTGATAAGAGTGGATACGGTGATAAGGGCAATGATGACCCAGTCAATCCAGATCAGCGCTTCCATGAAAAACCCGGTGATGAAATTGAAGCGCGAATTCTAACAGGAAACGCATCCGCACCAAACTGCCGGTTTGGTACAAACAGGATTGGGTGTCGAACTATTTGCCGCCACTGGTCACCAGGCTATTCAGACCGAACTCCCGGTCCAGGGCTTTCTTGGCACGCTCAGCCTCAGCCTTTTCCGCGAAAGGCCCGCTGAATACCCGCGTCAGGGTTGCGTCACCGCGTTGAATTTTCTGGAGATGCGAGCTGTAGCCGGTTTCGCGAACCTTGTTACGCAGGTTGCGGGCATTGTCGGCGCTGCCGAAACTGCCCAACTGCACGACCCAAGCGCCGTCCAGTGATCCGGTGTATTCTGCAGGTTCGGCGGCAGAGTCGTCGGCCTCATCCGCTGTGTCATCCACGTGCGTGTCACCCCGATCCTCTGTGGCGGCTCCGGAATCCGGGGCGTTGGCCACAGGCTGATCCACGGCTTCAGGTTGTGCGGGCCCCGCAGCAGTGCGCTCGGCAGAGGTATCCACCGGCTCAACCGGCTCAGGGCGGACCTGCTCCGTGATTGCTGCGGTGTCATCAGGCTCTTCCAACCGGTACGCAGGCGCGTCAGACAGCACGGGCTCCGGTGCATCCACTTCCGGGAATGGCGGTTCTTCAGGGATCTTGATGGAGCTGGAGGTGCGTTCCGAATGAGGCTCATCAAACAGCATGGGTACAAAAATCACTGCGAGTGACACCAGCACCAGTGCACCGATGATTCTCTGCTTCAGTCCGTCCACGTTCTGATTTCCCCTGTTCTGTTCGCATGTGGCCATGGAAAGTGGCAAGCAAGCCAGATACTAACCGCCCGCTCCGGAGAACTCAAAGCCTCGTCGAGGGCATGACCAAACTTTAAGGCTATCAGCCCGGTCAGACCGCGCCCACACATTGCCGCGCTTCGGCCACAGTAAAAAACGACCCGAACACAATCACCAGGTCCGGGGCCCCGGCATTTTCCAGGGCGGCGCTCAGCGCCAGGCTCACGGTACCAAACTCCCTCGACTTCAGGGGCACCGGTATCTCACGTATCCGCTGGACCAGTGCGTCACTGCTCAAACCCCGGTGGCAGGTGAGTCCACCCAGATACCATTCGTCGACTGCGCCTGACATAGCCGTCACCACGCCCTCGACATCCTTGTCGGCGAGAGCCGCGTAGACCGCAATGACGCGGCCGTGTTCCGGGCGAGCCAACCCGACGCGATCAGCCAGCCAGCGGGCTGCGTGGGGGTTGTGACCAACATCCACATACAGTGCCGGCGCCTGCCTCAGACGTTCGAAACGCCCCGGCACTCGAACCTTGGCGATGGTCTGGACCATCGTGTCCGGGGCAACCCCGGGCTCAAGTTCATGAAAAACCACGGCGGCCGCGGC
>JAEPMM010000358.1 GCA_017643965.1 Marinobacter sp. | reverse complement strand
GGCTGCCCAACCGCTCCACTTCCCCACCCCGGCTGCCCGGCAGGATGGCCAGCACCGGCAGATCCTCGTTCAGGTCCAGATCACGGCGTGCACCCCGGGTGTCCGGCTCCATGGGTATGCGGTCTGCCAGGGGGTGGCCGACAAAGGTGACCGGCACGTCGTGTTCTTCGTAGAACCGCGCCTCGAAGGGAAACAGGGTCAGCATCAGGTTGACGGATTTGGCGATCTTGAAGATACGTTTCTGGCGCCAGGCCCAGACTGACGGGCTGACGTAATGCGCGGTGGGAATGCCGGCGTCACGGCAACGCCGTTCAACGCCGAGGGTAAAATCGGGCGAATCGATGCCGATAACCACATCCGGCGGCGTAGTCAGGAAGTACTCCATCAGCCGGCCACGGATGCTGAACAGCTCACGGATGCGCCCCAATACTTCCACCAGCCCCATCACGGACAATCGCTCCATGGGCACCAGGGAGTGAAAGCCGACGGCCTCCATCTCTTCGCCACCGATGCCGACGAAACGCGCCCGCGGATAGCGGGCGCGAAGCGAGCGGATCAGGCCGGCGCCGAGTATGTCACCCGATGCCTCGCCTGCCACAATACCGAACGTTATGGGTCGGTCACTTATGACCGAAGGGTTGGAACTGTCCATCACCGCTCCGGCCCGCTCAGCGGATGATGCCGCGGTGTGCACCACGAAGGGATTCGATCAGCGGACGAACTTCGGCCACGTCCGGATAGGCTTTTTCCAGTTCCTCGACGGCCTGCTCGGTTGTCAGGCCCTGACGATAGATGATCTTGTAGGCGCGACGCAGGGTCAGCAGCACCTCTTTGCTGAATCCACGGCGGCGAAGCCCTTCCACGTTCATACCGTGAGGCGCTGCCGACTGGCCGCTGGCCATCACGTACGCCGGGATGTCCTTGAGAACGATACTGCCGCCGGCCGCCATGCTGTGCGGGCCAATGTGGCAGAACTGGTGCACCATGGTGCCGCCACCGAGGATGGCGTGATCACCCACAGACACATGGCCGGCCAGGGTCGCGCAATTGGCCAGTATGGTGTTGTCCCCCACGGTGCAGTCGTGGGCCACATGGACATAGGCCATCAACAGGTTGCCGCTGCCGATCCGGGTTTCGCCACGGTCCTGCACGGTGCCCCGGTGGATGGTGCAGTTCTCGCGGATGACGTTGTCATCACCGATGACCAGCGTGGTCGGCTCGCCTGCGTATTTCTTGTCCTGGCACTCTTCACCAATGCTGCAGAACTGGAAGATGCGGTTGTTGCGACCGATGCGGGTCGGCCCCTTGACTACCACATGGGACAGGATTTCAGTGCCCTCTCCGATTTCCACATCCGGACCGACATAGCTCCACGGCCCAACGGTGACGTTATCCGCCAGTTTGGCTGATGGGTCTACAATCGCTTGAGGATGGACACCCGACCAGTCATTTGTCGCCATCAAACTTCTCTCTCAGCGGTCAATATGTCGGCCACACAGACGACTTCCCCATCGACCAGTGCCCGGCACTCGAATTTCCAGATTCCGCGCTTGCCGGAGATGAAGGTCGATTCCATGCAGAGTCGATCTCCCGGCACCACGGGGCGCTTGAAACGCACCTTACTGGACCCAGCCAGATATTGTATCACGCCGTCTGAGGGTTTCCGTTCAACGGTCACAAAACCCAGGATGCCGGAAAGCTGCGCCATCGCTTCTATGATCAGCACTCCGGGCATGATGGGCTTGTTGGGAAAATGGCCCGTAAAGAATGGCTCGTTAAAGGAAATGTTCTTAAATCCCTTGATCGATTTGCCTTTCTCGACTTCGGTCACCCGATCCACCAGCAGGAACGGGTATCGATGTGGCAAATATTCCAGTATTTCTTCAATGTACATCATCTTTAAACGGCCTCAGCCTTCGGATTTCTTTTCCAGTTCTTTCAGCTTCCGTGCCATGGCATCCAGCTGACGAAAACGAACTGCGTTCTTGCGCCATTGACGGTTCGTGTCTGCGCTGGTGCCCGATGAATACACGCCGGGTTCGCGTATATCGCCGGTCACCAGAGTCATGCCGGTCAGGTGCACCTGATCGGCAATCTCGAGATGCCCGGCCACACCGGAGGCGCCGCCGAACACACAATGCTTTCCAATACGGGTACTGCCGGCGATGCCCACCATCGCGGCCATGGCGCTGTGATCGCCAATGCGCACGTTGTGGGCAATCTGGATCAGGTTATCCAGCTTGACGCCATCCCCGATAACGGTGTCATCCAGCGCGCCCCGGTCGATGGTGGTGTTGGCTCCAACCTCCACATCGTCTCCCAGGATCACCCGGCCTATCTGGGCGATCCGGTGCCACACGCCCCGCTCATTGGCAAAACCGAAGCCGTCCGAGCCGATCACGGCACCGCTGAGGATATGGCAACGCTGCCCCACGACTGTGTCGTGCGCCAGAGTGACCCGCGGGCGCAGAACCGTCTGATTGCCGATGCGGCTGCGGGCGCCCACGATAGAGCCGGCGCCAATCACTACGTCGTCACCGATGTCGGCCCCGGCCTCGATCACCGCCTGTGGACCAATGGAGGCCGAGTCTGAAATGCGGGCAGTGGGATCAACCACCGCACTCGGATGAACACCGGCTGCTGGGCGTGGCGAAGGGTCGAACCAGTGACTGAGGCGAGCATAGCCGAGGTAGGGATTGTCCAGTAACAGGACATTGGTCGGTGATTCGCTTGCCGCGGAGGGCGACAGGATCACGGCTGACGCGCGCGTGTCCTTGAGATACTTGCCGTAAGTTGCGTTGGCCAGAAAAGCAATCTGACCCGGCACCGCCGCCTGCAGCGTGGCAATCCCACGGATCGGTGTTTCCGGATCGCCCTTGAGCTCCGCACCGAGTTCGGCGGCAATGTCGCCCAGCCGATAACAACGTTCTGTCATCACTTACTCCAGAAGTCAGGGCCAGCGGTGTGTCTGGTGCCAACCCATGCCAGGCTCGTTCAGCGGTTCAGCTTGTTCAGCAACTCGTCGGTCAGATTCATTTCCGGCTTCACGTAAACCACGGCTTCGCTGGGGAGAATCATGTCCAGATCGTGCTCTTCCAGGAGCTCCTTGACGGCGGCATCCACGCCAGGCCGGGCATCCTCCAGGAACGCCTGTTTACGGTTGGCAACGGTGGTGTCGAGGCGCTGCTTGAGGAAGTTGAATTCTTTCACTTTCTCCTGGAACTGCCCGGTGAGCTCGTTGCGCTCTGACTCGTTCATCATCGCGCCGTCTTTCTCGAGCCTGTCTTTCAATTTCCGCGCTTCCTCCTGGGCCTTGCGCACCTGGGCTTCATCGTCGGCAAAATCCCGCTGCAGGATATCACTGAACGTTTTTGCCTCGTTGGAGGAAAACAGCGCCTGGCGAAGATCAACAACACCAATACGGGTTTCGGCCATCGCCGGGAAAGACAGAGTCAGCGCCAGCATGGCAGCCATCGTTGCAAAGCGGAACATGCTATTTCTCCTCTAATTCATTCTTTTTTGTTTATCGTCCGTTGATCAGAACGTCTGTCCCAGCGAGAACTGGAAGATCTGGGTCTCGTCGCCACTCTTGTCGTTCAGTGGTTGCGCCAGACTGAAGGCCAGCGGGCCGACGGCGGTAATCCACTGGAAACCGACACCGGCAGAAAGCCGGATTTCGTCGGCGGCCGGGTCAAAGTCCCGGTCCGAATCGAATACCTGACCGGCAT
>JAEPMM010000042.1 GCA_017643965.1 Marinobacter sp. | reverse complement strand
GCAGCCTCGACCAGGCGTGTCGACATATTTGACACCCCGAAGATAACCGGAGTACCTCCGGCTTTCCCCTGCTCTGTTTTCCGGAAACTTCTTGCTCCGTGGCGTTCATTTTGCGTGCAAATCATCACCGGCAGGCTTGTCGGTTTTTGACCAGGGGTTTGACCATGACAGGGATCGCAAAGGGAGCAGGTGTCCTGACTCTGGCAGTCGCATTGAATGGTTGTAGCCCATCGGGACCTTCGCAAGATGACACGGGCGATGTCGCCGGCGACCAGTTGGCAATTCTGTCCGGGCGGGCGGCTGTTGGTGCGCCAATCGCCAACGCACCGGTTGCTGCGCAGTGTGCGGAAGGCAACGGTTTCATCGACGAAGTCACCACCGATGACAGCGGTGGTTTTGAAGGGCAGGTCGAGACGTCTGCCCTGCCCTGTGCCCTGAGGGTAACCGGCGAGGGAGCAGCGCAGCGCCTGCACAGCTATACCGAATCCCCGGGTACCGTCAACATCACGCCGTTTACAGATCTGATTATTGCCCTGACAGCGACGATTACACCCACCGACTGGTTTGATCAGGAAGACCGCGCAACCGCCGTCGGTGAATTGGACCAGCAGAAAGACCTGTTCCTCATTACACTGCTGGAGAAAAACTACACCTTCCCCGGCAACGACTTCGATCCTTTCACCACCCGCTTTGAGATCAACGACGACGCTGACCAACTGCTTGAGACGTTTTCCGCTGCGCTGGCAAACAGTTCAACCATCGCAAATTATGAGGAGCTGGTGAATCTGATCTCAAGTGGCAACCTTGACAGCATTCCCGAGGCATCCAGTCCGCCCGCGACACCGGGCCCGGAACCTGAGCCCGAGCCCGAGCCCGAGCCCGAACCTAAGCCTGAGCCTGAGCCCGAACCTGAGCCAGAGCCACCGGTCGATGAGAATCCCGGGAACGGCGGCGGCGATGATGACGAAGAAGACGATGACGAAGAAGACGATGAAGAGGACGGCGGCCTGAATCTCATCGATATCCTGTTCGGTTAACCCCCCCCACCTCGCACACAGCGGCGTGCAACTTGTGCTCCGCTGATTCCGTAGCTGAATCTGAATACCGGGAATTGTGGACCCAGCGCCTGCTTTGGTGTCGGCCACCAGTTTGCTCAGTAACAACAATCAGCGAAGGGATACCTGTAATGAATAACAAAGTCTTTACTGTATCAATGCTCTCTGTGGCCGTTTCACTGGCGGGCTGTTTCGACGGAGGTTCGAGTTCCGGCTCTGGCAACCGCGCCGACGACAACCAGCTCGACTGCACGCCGGCCAGCGATCTTGCAGCCCTGACAGCCGGCGACATGTTGGCGGTCACCTCCGAAAGTAATTGCCTGGTGCGGTTCTCTGTGTCGGATCCCTCCGAGGTCACCGTCATCGGACCACTGGATGCTGCGGGGGATGTGGTGGGACTGGATTTCCGCCCGGCCTCCGGCGAGCTGTTTGCCCTTACCGCCATGGGTGAGTTGCTACTGGTTGATCCAATGACCGCCCAAACCACCCAGGTGACCGCGAGTATTGGCGAACTGCAGGGCGCGCGTTACGACATCGATTTCAACCCCGCCGCCAACGCCCTGCGGTTGATCAGCGACGCCCGGCAGAATTTCCGCATGGGGTCCCCGGCCCTGGTAGAGAGCGCCATGATGGAGGCGCTGGTGGACGGCAAGTTCGGCTACCTGCAGGGTGTGGTGGCGACCGCGTACACCAATGTAAACCCGGATCAGAGCGGCACGCAGATGTATGTGATCAGTGCCGACTCACGGACCTTCTACCAGCAAGACCCCAATGTGGGCCTGCTGACCCGGATCGGCGGGCTGTTTGAGGCAGCCGGAAGCCTGGATGTGAAGGGCTACAACGTGTTCACCACCGTCGACGGTAACAATGAGCACTACGCCGTGTTCGATGTGGACGGCACTGTCGGCCTTTACGCGGTTGATCCGGCGAACGCCGGGACCACGCTGCTCAAGGAGCTTCCGCCTGCAGCTGCGGATGGCAACTACATGGATCTGACCGTGGCCGCCGGTGGTAGCGCTGCCGAGCGGGAATTCACCGTTTACGAACAGTCGGCAGCGGACACGTTCGAGTTGCAGGTGTTCGAGCTGGATCCGGAGAACCCGGACTCCGGAACTCCCCTTCCCGACTTTGAAAACACGATCCCGCTGGGTGGGCTTGAGGCTGGCGACGTGATTGTCGGTTTCGATCTGCGCACAACCGGCGGCGCTGACAACGGTCTTTACGCCGTGGCAGACAGCGGCCGGATCTACAGTATCGCCATCACCACGCCAGCCATTATTTTTCCCGATACGGCGGACGCCTCGGAGGTAGCCTTGCTGTCAGAAGACCTCTCCGGTCAGCGCTTCGATATCGACTTCAACCCCCGTGCCGACCTGCTCCGTATCATCGGCGATGCCGGACAGAACCTGCGGGTGAATCTTGATCAGGATCGCGTGCTGGCAGAGATGGCCCGCGACGCCGGGTTTGCATTCGTTGACGGCACCGTGCGGCTGGATGACACCATGGCGCCCATCCCCGTGGCCGTGGCCTACCGCGCCGCGCCCATGCAACTGATGGACGCCACACCGAGCCTGGATTTCCAGTACCTGATCGATGCCCGCAACAGTGGCCTGGCGCGGGTCGCCGTGCCCAATGACGGCGCCCTGGTGGCCGTTGGTGAGGGTCTGGTAGAAGGCCTGACGTTGCCCTCCGATGGCATGATTCAGCAAAGCATGGACATTGCCCAGGCTGGAACCGCCTATGCAGCCCTAAGAGCTGAGAGTGAAACAGCCTCCACCCTGTACACGGTCAGCCTCAGTGACGGCACCGCCGAAGCTGTAGGTGTGATTGGCGGCGCAAGCGCGGCAGAAGGAGTGAACGCGATCTCTGTGTTCATTCCGGAAAGCACAGAGATCGAATAACGACGACCGAAAACCTGTCGCCCCGAGCCAAGCGCGCGGGGCGACAGGGTCGGGTCAGATAGCAGTTGCGCCGCCGTCTACCGGCAACGCGACACCGGTGGTAAAGCCGGCATAGGGGGAGCAAAGGTAGAGCACGGCCGCGGCGATTTCTTCTGCAGTGCCAAGCCGTCCCACCGGGTGCATGGCGGCGGCGAACTCGGCTTTTCGTGGGTCGCTCTCAGCGGCACGGCGGAACATGTCGGTATCAATCACCGCCGGGCAAATGGCGTTAACCCGAATGCCTTTTTTGGCATATTCCACCGCGGCTGACTTGGTCAGTCCGATCACGGCGTGCTTGCTGGCGCTGTAGACGCTCATCTTGGGCGCCGCGCCCAGCCCGGCAACCGATGCCGTGTTGACAATGGCGCCGCCACCCTGGGACAGCATGACGGGAATCTGGTGCTTCATACAACGCCAGACACCTTTCACGTTTACATCCATGATGCGATCAAACACCAACTCGTCACCGTCGGCCAGTTTGGCCTGCTCCACTTCGATTCCGGCGTTGTTGAACGCGAAATCCAGTCGGCCATAGGCCTCCACTGTGGTTGCCACAAGAGCCTGAACATCGACATCGCTGGTCACATCACAACGAACAAACAGGGCTTCACCGCCGGCCTGCTTTGCGTCCACAACCACCTGCTGCCCGCTCTGCTCGTCGATGTCAGCAACCACCACACGAATCCCTTTCGCCGCAAACGCCAGTGCCGTTGCGCGGCCGATACCGGCCGCCGCGCCGGTGACGATGGCAACTTTCTGCTCCGCTACATTGTCCGTCATGTTTCAGATCCTGATGAGAAATGTCGAACCAGAGTAGTGGGTTCTTTGTTCATCGGGAAATCGATAGTTCTTATGTTCCATCATAAGTGGCGTTGATAGACCCGCATCGTCAATGCGCCTTAGCAGTTTTCACGGTCCGCCACGGCTTACCGTCACAGGTCGCATAGTTCGGGCAGTCAGGGAGGCATCCCCGGCAAGGGAGCCGATGCGAGTCTGAGGATTCCTGGGCAGGTTTGTGCTGGGACGTGGTTGGCGTTCCTTCGTGGATAGAACCCATAGGTACGCTGTTGCAACAAGATCAGACGCCTGCGCCCGGAAAGGTGTCTCAAAGCCGCTCCAGGAATTTCAGATACGAATCGGACACCTCAACCGGGGCTTCAACCTGCGGATAATGCCCGATACGCGGGAGCTCACCGAACCAGGCCAGAGGCAGATCCAGCTCACGAAAGCGCGCCACCATATGCGCGCCGGAAACCGGATCCAGAGACCCGTTGATCAGCGCCACGGGCACCTTGGCATCACGAATCGCGCTGACCCAGCGCTCCCGATGCTCTTTGCGGTCGTTCATGTAGGTGATCAGGTTGTGGAAGATGTGTTTGCCGTTGTTGTGATTGACCAGCGCCCAGAAGTCCTCAAGCTCCTGAGCATCCGGTTTGGTGTCCGGGCCGAACACCCGGGCCATGGCGCTGTCGAACCGGCGCTTGTTGGACAGCTTGTTGAACAGCGGGCCCAGGGGACTGAGCAGCAGCTTCTGGGTCAGCAGCGCTCGGTGGGTTTCCGGAAACAGGCCGCCATTGAGGAAACACACGGACTGCCACTGCCCGGCCCCCTCACCCGAATTCTGCCGTGCCAGCAGTTCCTGGGCGACGGTATCGCCGTAATCGTGGGCCAGCACATGAAAGCGCCCCAACCCCAATTGCTGAATCACGCCTTCAACCACATCGGCCTGGCCATGGATGGAATAGCGGTGGCGGCCCGGTTTGTCGGAGAATCCGAAGCCCAGCATGTCCATGGCGACCACCCGGTAGGACTGCCGCAGCGCCGGCCAGATCTTGTGCCAGTCCCAACTGGCGGTGGGAAAGCCGTGGATCAGCAGGATGGTGTCCTGATCCGGCTGGCCCTCATCCACAACAAATATCTTGAATCCGTTGACGGTAAGTGTGCTGCCTCTGGATTGCCAATCGGCTGGTCGCATGGTGCTCTCCCGGCGCCCTGTTCAACGCTTTGTTGATGTTGTTGCGAAAGGATCATGCGAAAACCTGAACTTGACGTCAAGTTTGATCTTTGTTACTTGTCTTATACACATTCCGGACACCGTTATGAAACCAGCACCGAAACAGCAACGGGCCATCCGCAAGCGCAACGCCTTGCTGAAGGCCGCCTTTCAGGAATTCTCCGCCCACGGGTTCGAGGCGACCACGGCGAAGTCCATCGCGGACCGCGCCGGGGTCGCCACCGGCACGTTTTACCAGTATTTCCACAACAAACACGATGTGTTGCTGGAAATCACACGCCAACGCTTCGAAGACCTTCACGCCCATATTCAGGTGCCCGAGGCCCGGCTCGGGCTTACCCGGGGCGATCTGGCTCGGCCACAGGCCCCCAGCATCCGCGATCTGTTCCGCGAGGCCCTCGGTTTCCTGTACGACTTCCATCAGCAGGAAGCGGGCCTTCATGACGTGCTGGAATACCGCCGCCGGGTCGACCCGGCGCTGGCAACACTGATGGATGAGGGCGAGGCGATCCTGATGGAGCGGGTACGGTCTTTTGTCGCCCGCTACGTGCGGGACGACGTGGAGACCACCGCGTTCTGCCTGTTCGCCATGGCAGAGGGCCTTATCCACCGGCACGTGTTTCAGGGGCATCAGGATGTAACCCGGGATGAATTGATCGAAACCGGCACGCAATTACTGGCGGCCTATTTTGAAAACCAGAACAACAAAGCGAGGGGCAATGATGAGTGAAACAACCGCGGGTTCCGCAACCTGGGATTATCTGATTCACGGGGCCAAGGTGTTTGATGGCACCGGAGAACAGCCACGCCGGGAAAACATTGCCATTGCCGACGGCAGAATCGCTGCGCGGGGCCCGGATCTGGACCCGGCCAATGCCCGCCAGGTCATCGATGGCAACGAGTACTGGGCGATGCCGGGGCTTTTCGACATTCACACCCACTACGATCTCGAGCTGGAGGTGGCACCCGGATTACCGGAATCCGTTCGCCACGGTACCACCACGGTGGTGATTGCCAACTGCAGTCTGGGGCTGGCCTTTGGTGCCCAGCGCAAGGATGGTGCCGATCCCATTGTTGACTGTTATGCCCGGGTAGAGAACATTCCCAAAGAAGTGCTGCGGGCGACCGCCGACAAGGTCGACTGGCACAACCCCAGGGAGTATATCCAGCACCTCAACAAGCTAAGCCTCGGCCCCAACCTGGTGACACTGGTGCCCCACTCCATGCTGCGCATAGAAGTGATGGGGTTTGACGCCAGCATCTCCCGCGATCCGACGGAAGACGAGCTGCAGGCCATGGAAGCGCTGCTGGAGAAGGCGCTGGACGATGGCTATGCCGGTTTCTCAACCGACGCCCTGCCCTTTCATTACCTGGCCAACCAGCCCAACACACGGAAAACCATCCCCACCCAGTTTGCCAGATATCCGGAGATCAAACGGCTGACGGATGTGGTACGTCGCAAGGGCGGTGTGTGGCAGGCCACGCCACCGAAAGACAGCACCATCGGTACCATCAAGACCTTTCTGCTCAGCTGCGGCCGCCTGCACGGCAAGCCCCTGAAAACCACCGTGGTTGCCGCCCTGGATGTGCAAAGTAACCGCAAGATCGTGCGGCTGGCACGGCTGCTGGCGCGGGTACTCAATTCCTGGCTGTTGAAGGGTGACTTTCACCTGCAGGCCCTGGCCGCGCCCTTCAAGGTGTGGTCTGACGGCGCAGTGACACCGCTGTCCGAAGAAATCGAGGAACTGCGCATTCTCAATGAAACCGAACTGGAAGACCGGGAGGAGCGCATCCGGATCCTCAACGATCCCGATTACATCAAACGCTTCAAGGCCATGTGGATGAGCGGCAAGACCGGCTTCGGCCTGAGCCGGATCAAACGCTGGCTGCGGTTGGAGGATTATGCGTTCAACCGCACCCTTGCGGACATGACCATTGACGTATGCCCCCTCAAGGCGTGGGAGGGCAAAACCTTCGCCGAGGTCTTTGACCGGGTAAAGGCCGCCAACACCGGCCGGGAATTCCACGCCACCGAAGCGGAAACCACCCTGCTCAAAACCCATTTCAGTGACGTGAAAGACGAAGGTGATTTTGTGCTGGCCATGTTGCGGGCCTTTGACCGCGACCTGAGCTGGTACACCGTATCCGCAAACCGTGACGAGACAATGGTGCGCAACCTGCTGATGGACCGCCAGCTGCTGCCCGGTTTCAATGACAGCGGTGCCCACCTTACCAATATGGCGTTCTACGATGGCAACCTTCGTGCGCTCAAGCTGGCCTCCGACGGCGGGGATATCGACGTCGCCTATATGGTTCGCCGGCTGACCCGCGATCCGGCCCGGGTGTTCGGCGTGAAAGGCGGCAGCATCGAGGTGGGTGATCAGGCGGACCTGATTCTGGTGAACCCCTCTGCCCTGCGTCGCCTGGACCACAACAACACGGTGCAACGACAGTACCGCGAGGAATTCCGCCACGAACAGCTGGTCAACCGGACCGACGGGGTGGTGCCACTGGTGATGATTGCCGGCCACCCGGCATGGCAGGGGGATGAATTCGACGCGGCTCTGGGCAAGACCCGGATGGGTACGGTGCTGGACACCACCTTCTGATTAACGCTCGCGATATCGGGCTTCACACCCTCATGGCCGGCGAATTGACGCCTGCGCCGGCCATGGCCTTCTTTGCTACATTAAACCAACACTACAGATACGGTTTGAATCCCAAAACGCCCGATATTTGACTAACATACCGGTAAATAAGAACCTTCATACTGCGGGCTTCAATTGCACTTCTCCAACGCGCGGGTACCAACCTTCAACACGAGACTTTTCCGATACCTTCAGTCCCGGGTCGCGTTCCTTGTCCTCCTGTGCGTGGCACTGCCGGGTTTTGCTGCCACGAAGCCGGTATCTCTGCCCCAAGCCAGTGAGACTCTCGCTCTTGGCCCCTACATCGAGCACCTGGAAGACCCGGAACGCTCCCTGACGCTGGACGAGGCTCGCGCCAGCGCGGATCGGTTCCGGCCGAACAGCAGCGAGGTTCTGAATATCGGCTATAACCATGCCGGTCACTGGGTCCGTTTCCAGCTCCGCAATACCGGGGACGAACCACTCCAACGTTTCCTGGAGTTCCGGTCCCTGTTTGCGGATCGGTTGAATCTCTATGTTCCCGACGAACAGGGTCACTACACGAAGGTTGAATCCGGCCGCCTGGTGCCTCCGCCGGCCCGCCCCTATCAGTCGCGGAATTTCGTGTTCCCGGTGACGGTTCCACCCGGCGGCGAAGCGCCTTACTACCTATATGTGGACAGCGCCGACACGCTGACCATCCCACTTTACCTGCACACCGATACCGGGCTGGTGCACACCGAGCTGACCAGCCGTTCCTGGCTCTCCTTCTACCAGGGCCTGATCCTCACCATGACGCTGTTCAGCATCTTTCTGCTGGCGACACTGCGGGACCGGGTTTACGCCTACTACATCGGCTTCATTGTGGTGCATCAGGGGTTATTCTTTACCCTGTTCAACGGCCTTGGCTATCAGTATCTGGGGCTGGAAGACCCCTGGTGGTCACGCGAGGCCATGTCGGTGCTGGTCAGTCTGTCGATGTGGATGATCATGCCATTTGGTCGGGTTCTGCTGGCAACGCGGCAGGAACAGCCCCTGCTCGACCGGGTGATTGTACTGATCCAGCACGCGGCCCTGGTGATTGTGGCCCTGAGTTTCGTGGTGGATTACTCCGTGTCGATCCGCCTGGCCAACCCCCACGGTGCTGTTACGGCCGCGGTCATGTGGCTGGTTGGCTGGAACAGTCTGCGCAAAGGTAATCCCGCCGCACGCTACTTCCTGATTGCCTGGTCGATGCTGATTGTGGGCGGCATTGCCTACAGCCTGAAGTCCTGGGGGCTGGTGCCCAGCAATCTGTTTACCGAACACAGCTGGCAGATTGGCGCGGCTATTGAGGCCATATTCCTGTCACTGGCCATTGCTGATCGCATCAACACCGAGAGCCGGCAACGCATCCGTCACCAGCAGGAAGCGCAGCTGGCCCAGGCCCAGGCGCTGGACATCCAGCGCAAGGCGAACGACATGCTGGAGCAGAACGTCAAAGAACGCACCGAGGAGCTGCGGGAGGCGAATCGCAAGCTGTAGCAATTGAGCGACACCGACCAGCTCACCAGCCTCAGTAACCGCCGCTCACTGGACCGGTTCCTGACACATACGATCGCCCGCGCCCGGATAGACCGAAAGCCGGTTGCGGTGCTGATGATTGATGTGGATCACTTCAAGCCGGTCAACGATACCCATGGCCATCAGGTGGGGGATGACAGCCTGCGGGAAATCGCCGGCCGCATCCAGGCCAGCTCACGCTGGCCTGCCGATATGGTTGCCCGTTATGGCGGCGAGGAGTTCTGTGTGGTGCTGCCCAACACAGACCGTCAATCTGCGATGGCTGTTGCCCAGCGCATGCGGGAGAGCGTGGCATCTGAACCCGTCACTACACGGATCGGACTCCTGAAACTGACGGTCAGCCTGGGCGTTTACGCTGCCGTGCCGACAGAAAACGATTCGCCGGACAGCTTTCTGGAGCAGGCAGACATGGCGCTCTATCAATCCAAACAGGAAGGGCGCAACCGGGTGACCCTGCAGGGCGCCGTCTCTTCCTAGCTTGGCCGATCCGAGTGACCCAATGAGTGCTCCGGCGCGATCTGATCGCGCACCAGCTGCTTGAGCTGCTTGATCTCCGGAAATCCACCCTGTTCCTTACGGGACCAGATGCGGGTGTCGTTCACGTAAACCTCGAAAATGCCACCGGTGCCCGGCTTGAGGGTGAGTTCATCAATCATGCCGTCAAAGGTGGTCAGCAGCTCCTGCGCCATCCAGGTGGATCGCAGCATCCATTTGCAGCCAGTGCAGTAGTGAAGGGTTACGCGGGTTGTCATGACGTCGGGTTCCCGGATTGTAGTCGTTGGTTCTGCCGATACTCGCCCGGTGTACACGCCATCCAGCGGCGGAACGCGCGGGTAAAGCTGGCGGTATCGGTATATCCCAGGTGTATGGCCAGTTCGTCAAGTTTCATGTCGCTGCCGGCGAGAAACTGGAGCGCTACCTGCCGGCGCTCGTCTTCCACCAGCGTGCGGAAACTGGTGCCTTCCTGGTCCAGTTTACGGCGCAGGCTGCGGGGCGACAGCGCCAGCGCCTGGGCCATTTCGTCCAGCGAGGCCACCAGGCCCAGAGGCCCATGCAGTTTCTGCCGCACCTGCCCGGCCAGACCAGAGCTCTGCAACCGGTCCAGGCGCCGGCGACACTGATCGTCGAGCATGCGCACCAGTTGCGAGTCGTAGGTGGCCAGGGGCTGATCCGCCAGGTCGCTGTGGACCACAAGGGCATTCCGTGAGCTGCGGTAGATCGGATCAATACCGCACAATTCGCCGATCCGTCGCGCATGCTCCGGCGGCTCGCCCTGAAACTCCAGCGCAACGATGCCCATGCCGGAGAGGCTCAGCTCCTTAAGCAGGTTCAGGCCAGTGGCGATGTCCCGTTCCAGCAGAAACTGGCGCAGATGGTGGGGAATCGCCTGCGGGTCCATGGCAATACCGAAGCGGTTCGCCTCGTCGATTCTGGCAATGGTGCAGTAGGCGGTACTCAGGGGCAGATACCGCATGGCCCGCCCGATGGCCTCTCGGAGCGTGCGGCTGGTGCGCAGGGCAAAGCCCCAGATGCCGAAGGTGGCCAGGCTGTACTGGAGACCCAGTTGAAAGCCCAGTGCTGGGGTATCCGGCAGGGCAAGCATCAGGTTCTCGATCAATCGCATTTCCTGCCCACGGGTAACCAGCGCCTCACCGTCCTGCAGATTTTGGTCGGTGATGCCGGTGCCCAGCAGGCAGGTATCGCGATCAACGCCCTGGCCGAGGGCAAAGTTAATCATGACCTGGCTGATGGCCACGGGGTGCAGGGTGTTTTCGAAGTTCGACATGGCAGGGAGTCTACCCCGACAGGCTTATCAACGGCCATCCCATTAATGGCCATAAATGTCTGCCGAATGGCCACCGGGGTCCTGTTGCGCTTTCCCGGCGCCCCATAGACTGATACCCGTGATCATTTCCATGCAGAGGTTTATTCATGTCCGACGATCTGACTGTGCTCAACAAACAGGCGATTGCGTCCGCCAAACACTACATGGGCCATGTGGCGTGGCCCACGGTTTTGCTGGTGGCGGCAACGCTGATCGGCTTCGTGGCAAATTTGGCTCTGTTCGCTGTGGGCGCCATACCGGCCTGGGTGGCACTGCCGGTTCTGGGTGCCCTCACCTACATGGCCTACACCCCTCTGCATGAAGCCGTGCACGGCAATATCCACGGCGGGCAGGAACGCTGGCAGTGGCTGAACGATCTCTGCGGTTATCTGGTGGCACCGCTGATTGCCATACCCTACGCCTCGCACCGGCTCGAACATTTTACCCACCACCGCTACACCAACCAGCCCGACAAGGACCCGGATTACATGGTCAGCGGAATGGGCGGGGGCGTGCTGCCGGCGTTGGCTACGGTGGTCCGGTTTCTGGGGGTCCAGAACAGCTTTTTTGTCAAACAACACTGGGCGTCCGCTTCGCGGAAGGATCGTGTCATCTACTGCCTTGAGGTGCTGGTGTCAGTGGGCTGGCGCGTGGGGTTTGTGGCCATGGTCAATCAGCCGTGGACCCTCGCTGTGATCGTTGTGGGCTATCTGCTGGGCGGCTTCTTCACCGCCTATTGGTTCGCCTACCGACCGCACATTCCCTATCAGGATCCCAAGCGCTACCGCAACACCAGCAGCCTGATCATGCCCCGGTGGATGAAACCGCTGGAGTGGTTCTGGCTGGGCCAGAACCTGCACTCGGTTCACCACCTGTTCCCGCGCGTGCCGTTTTACCAGTACCACGCGCTGCATCGCGAGATCGAGCCCGTTATGCGTGCCCATGGCACGCCGATTATCGGGATATTCAGCCGCGAGCCGGTGGCGGGTAAGGAATAAACTCCACTTCGTCACCAACCACCCGCGCGAAGCGCCCCGCGCTCCAGTCTTCCTTGGCCTGCTCGATGCGGGCCTGGCTGGAGGACACGAAGTTCCATTCGATAAAGCGCCGGCCCACGGGCTCGCCGCCAATCAGGGCAATACGGGTGTCTTCGGTCGCCGTGACCGATACCCCCGCCTCCGGCGCAAATACCGTCATACTGTGGGCGGGCAATTCCGAACCGTGGGCGGTCAGCGCGCCGCGGGCCACGTATACAGCCCGTTCGGCGGCCTGGGGCAACTCCAGTGTCTGGCCGGCTTTGAGCGTGGCCTCAAGATACAGGGTTTCACTGAACTGACGCACCGGCGAGGTCACCCCGTAAGCGCTGCCCATCATGACCCGCACCGGCACGCCGTTCACCTCGATGGCCGGGATGTCATTGCCCGGGTAATGGTGGAACCCGGGATCGGTTTCTTCGTGCGCTTCCGGCAGCGCCAGCCACAGCTGCAAACCGTGAAGGCGGCGGTCGGTGGCAGTCGCCTCCGGGCGCTCACGCTCGGAATGGGTGATGCCGCTGCCGGCCACCATCAGGTTGATATCGCCGGGCCGGATGGACTGAAGGCTGCCCACGGAATCCCGGTGCAGTATCTCGCCCTCGAACAGGTAGGTCACCGTGGCGATGCCGATGTGGGGGTGCGGCCGCACGTTGATGCCCTCTCCCGCCGGAAAATCCGCCGGTCCCATTTCGTCAAAGAAGATCCAGGGGCCCACCATTTTCCGTTTGGCCGTGGGCAGCAGACGGCGCACAGAAAAGCCGCCCAGGTCGGCGACCCGCGGGCTCAATATGGTTTCGATGGCACTGCAGGGCGCCTCGGTGGCATCGCAACTCTGCTCGGCCGATTCCAGTACATTACTCATGGCATTACTCCTCGCAACGCTCAGTCGTGATTGAGTGCCTCAGCGCAGGGTTTTCAGCGCCTGTGCCCACTTGGCCAATTCTTCCAGCATGGTGCCGGCGGAACCTGTGTGGTGGTCGCCCGCCCGGAACGCCCGGTTTTCGTCCAGCAGTTCCCAGGGCATCTGCACCATGACGCCCTCCACCATGGGCATCATTTTCACGGTGTTGACCAGCTGTTTGGCGAGCTGGGCCGAGCGCAAACCGCCGGAAACGCCGCCGTAGCTGACGAAGCCGCATGGCTTGTAGTTCCATTCGTTGTAGACGTAGTTCACCGCGTTCATGAACGAAGTCGGCGGGCAAAAATTGTATTCCGGAATCACGAACACGTAGGCGTCCGCCCGAGCCACGCTCGCGGACCAGGCTTTGGTGTGCTCGTGCTCATACTTCTG
>JAEPMM010000226.1 GCA_017643965.1 Marinobacter sp. | reverse complement strand
CCGCGGTTGCGATCAAGAACATCTGTAAGACGCGCTCACGCTCCGAACTCACCATGCGATCCAGCTCCCCGGAGGCACTGGTCAAGACAACCGCCCCAACTGAAGCGTCATTGTGCTCACGGTCATTTTGCAGGATCAGGAGGACGCCCGCGTGCGGCTGCAGCAGCTGGTCAATCTGGTGCTGGTATTTGCCGAGCGCAATCCTGGCCTCTGCTGTGTGCTTACCGGCGATGCCCTGATGGGCGAAAACGAGGCGTTGCGCAAGCGCGCGTCCCAGTTCTTTGAACGCCTGGAAACCCAGATCCGCCAGATTCTCAAGGAAGGCGAACTCCGTCAGGGCCTGCGACCGCGCACCAGTGCCAATCGCGGCGCGGATTTCGTGCTGGTCTACCTGGAAGGGCGGATTCAGCGCTTTGTGCGCTCGTCGTTTTCCCGCAAGCCGTCCACTGACTTCGAAGAGAGCTGGGGATTAGTTGCGGAGGGTGTTTGGGGCTGAGCTTCAGTTGCGGCCTCGGTAGCCTGTTTGCGGCGAGGCTTGGCGATGGCGGGAAGGACCTCCCCGGAACCGCTACGAGCACATCCATGTGCGCTTCTCTCCGGCCATCCATGGCCTCCGAAATTCCGGGGAGGTCCTTCCCGCCACCGCCGTTCTGACCTCTCGATTATCGCCGCCGCCCACCAAGATCTGACCCGGATTCTGCAGGCTACCTGGCTAACCTCGGAGCCTCAGTCATACCCCGAAGCAGAACGAAGAATCCGGCGCACGGGCTCCCATACCGCCGGTGCGGAAATCAGAATGTCGCGGCCGTAAAGATCGGCCGGGTAGCCGTCGGGAACATCGCCAAAATGGCCTGCGGTGGCACCCGCTTCCAGGGCGATCAAACGAGCGGCGGCGAAATCCCAGGGGCTGACGTTCTCGTAGTAGATGTCCAGGCGACCGCAGGCAACCCAGCAGATATCGAGGGCGGCGGAGCCGATGCGGCGGAGGTCACGGCATTGGTGGATCATCGCGTCAAGGCGCTTAATCAGCGGCTCCAGATGGCCCTTGGTGTAGGGAAAGCCGGTGGCGAACAGGCAGTCGCGGGGCACCGTGGCACCGCTGTGTTCGACAGGCTGGCCGTTTAGGGTCGCGCCCTGGCCTTTGACGGCGCTGAAGGTTTCGCCGGAAAACGGCGCATGCACCACACCGGCCTGAACATGCCCGCGCTCCGCGTAGGCGATCGATACCGCAACCTGTGGGTGGCCGTAGGCATAGTTCACGGTGCCATCGATGGGGTCCACGATCCACAGCGGTGTGTCCAGCTGCTCGGCCTGGCTGAGGTCCGGCATGGTCTCCTCGGACAGGATGCGATGGTCCGGGAAGCGCTTCCTGATGGCTGCGGTGATGAACTCGTCGGCCATGACATCGGCGTGGGTGACCAGCTCGGTCTGTTCCTTGTAATCCGTGCGGAGCACATTGCGCTCCCGTTCATTGCGAATCAGCTCGCCGGCTTCCAGAGCGATGGCTTCAATGAATTGGCTGATGGTTTCCAAGTGAGCTCCTTCAACGTCGGTAAGGGGGCATGGTAAGGGTGCACGTCTGTGTGCAGGGTGAATCACGGATAGTTTTCAAAAGGTGACGTACGTCACAATACGCCGCAAGTGAGATAAATGATATAGATATCAGAATGTTGAGGGCTGTTTCCTGCGCATGCATGTAGCGCTCTGAAACAGCCTATTACAAAAAAGAATATATGACTTTAAAGTAAACATATCGTTACAGCCAGGCGGTTGCGGCGCTCACCTCACGGACCTATCTTTGATTTCAATCTCTCCAGTACTTCTTAGCGGACTGAAGGGTTCATCGAAAATCACACGTTTTGGAGCTCCCGAGTTATGGCGGATATTTCCGGTTTGAAAGGTATTGACGGTTTTGTTGGCGCTTGCCTGGTGGACAGCGACTCCGGCCTGGTGCTGGGTAAAGAGGGCGGCAAGGATTTCGATCTCGATACCGCCGCCGCGGGTAACACCGAAGTGGTTCGTGCCAAGCGTAAGACCATGGCAGCACTGGGAATTGACGGCGGCATTGAAGACATCCTGATCACCCTGGATGACCAGTATCACCTGATCCGCCTGCTGAAGAGCAACCAGGCGATTTTCCTGTATGTGGTATTGGACAAGGCCAGCGGTAACCTGGGTATGGCACGGATGACGACCAAGAAGGTTGAGCAGACGGTCGACCTGTCAGCGCTTTGAATCCCCACGGGTCAGGTTCTCTCTGATCACACAATGCTGCGGCTTACCGGGCTGTGAATTAACAGGGTTAGCAATTCGCACTGGCAGTAAGTTGGAGATATTCACGTTGAAAACACTTTCAAGTGTCGGCTTGTCGACCAAGGACGAGACCGTTCTCAAGGCGCTGGTTGACCTGCTGGGGCCGAGGACACGGGAGTCCTGGGTCTACTCTTCCGAGCGCAGGGCCGATGCGGTCATTCTCGACACCGACAACACCCAGGAGGCGTCCCGCTGGCTGGCCGAGCAGGATGCCGGGGTATCCACCTCGATTGCGTATTCCGGCGGCGTGTCCAGCCTGCCGGCCCAGCATTACCTGACCAAACCACTCCGGGCGGCAGATTTGATTGCGGTGTTGAACACCATCGTTGACCGGCCGGTAACCGCGGCCAGCGCGAATCCGGCTGCCGTCGCGGGGGCCGCCGCGTCGGCCACTGAGGACCCGGGTGCCGCCGAAGGCCAGACACCCGCGCAGCAACTGTCTGATCGTCCGTCAGGCTATGTACAGATCACCGCTGCCGGCGAGACGCTGGTGTTCGATCGCGGTCAGCGGTTGTGCCAGAGCAGCCTTCCGCCGGAGCGCCTTCGCGACTGGCTGCACGGTGAGCCGGCGGATTTCGCCATCACCTGGGGTGAGGATCCCGTGGCCTCGCCGGGCAATGACACCGGCGGAAACTGGCGCCCGGACCGCGACCTGCTCTGGGCCCTGGGTCTGCATGGCTCCCGGGGGCGCCTGCTGCGCCAGTTGGATCCTGCCAGTCGGTTCAAGCTTCTGCGCTGGCCCGATCCGGCGCTGCTGCGACTTGCGCCGTATTGCGTCTCTCTGTGTGCGCTGCTGAGCCGCAAGTCCGGCGTGACACTGGATGAAATCGCGGCGGTTTCAGACGTTCCCCGGGCCGACGCGGTGAGCTTCATGAACGCGGCTTCGCTGACCGGCATCCTCACGGTGCGCACGGTAAAAATTGATGGCGATTCTCCCCGCCGCGTGGCGGAGGCCTCGCAGAGAGGCCTGTTCGCGAAAATCCGCTCCCGCTTGAAAGTATGATGTCCGGATAAGGCTGATCAATGTGGCAGAACTGAAACTGATTATTACAGGAACGCCGGGTGCCGGAAAAACCACCGCGATCGGGGCCATCAGCGAGACACCCCCGGTGGTAACGGATACCTCAACCACCGACGATCTCGCGGAGGTCAAGGACGTCACCACGGTGGCAATGGATTTCGGTGAGCTGACCCTGGACGACGGGCAGAAGGTGTTCATCTACGGTACCCCCGGCCAGCGCCGCTTCGAATTCATGTGGAAGATCCTGGTGCAGGGCGGCCTCGGGCTGATCATTCTGGTGGACTGCAGTCGCCCGGACCCCGTCGAGGATCTGCGCATCTACCTGGAGAATTTTGAGGACTTTATCCGTGACACCGGCATGGTCATTGGCCTGACCCGGCGAGATGGCGGTCAGGGGCCCTCTCTGGACGAGTTCTATACCGCCCTGGAAAACTGGGGCACCGTGTTTCCGATTCTGGAGGTGGATGTGCGGGAGCGGGAAGACGTCAGTCTTCTCATCAACGCACTGGTTTCCACCCTGGAGTTTGCCTAGGTCTTTCAAGGATTTATCCGAACCATGACTCAGCTAAAAATCAACGAGAAAGGCGAGCGTTTCTGCCAGGACGTATTCGAGCAGATGATGACCCAGAGCGAGGCCGTTTACGGCGTGCTCATTTCCACCGTGGACGGCCACGACGTAACCCGCAAGTTCAAGCGGGACATGCCGGCGGCCAAGCTTGCCGCGATGATGAGTTCGGTGCTGGCGCTGGGAGAGACCATTGCCCGTGAAGCGAAACAGGAAATGTGTCGCTACGTGATCGTCGAGAACAGCGACGGTTTTATCCTGACGCTGAAACTGAAGGAAAAGCTGGTGCTGAGCGTGATCGCCTCAGCCGATGCCAATCTGGGGCTGTTGCACAGCCTCAGCCGCAATGCGGCGGAAAAACTCGCCAAAAACCTGAGGTAATCCGCCGCGTTGCCTGCCGTGTTTATTTGAACCGGACCACCAGTTCGTGGAGATCCTTGGCGATGGTCTCCACCGCTTCCACTGCGTTGGTGGACTGATCACCTTTCTCCAGATTGCTTTGCGCGAGGGATGAGATCCGCTCAACCTGTTCGTTGATCTGGTCCGACACCTGAGCCTGCTCTTCCACGGCGGCCGCCATCTGCAGTGCCATTTCAGCAATGTTGTTTACCGCATCGGCAATGTTCGACAGCGTGTTTTCCGCCTCCAGCATTTTGGTGAGGCCGGTATCCGCAGCCCGGGTGCCCTGTTCGGCGACGCTGACCGATTCTTCGGACTTGGTGATCAGCGAGCCCACCACGGCGTGGATTTCCTGGGTCGATTCCCGGGTGCGTTTTGCCAGGCTGCGTACCTCGTCGGCCACCACGGCGAATCCGCGGCCGTGCTCGCCGGCCCGCGCCGCCTCGATGGCCGCATTCAGCGCCAGCAGGTTGGTCTGATCGGCAATCTGCTCGATGATCTGCGCCGCCGCAGCGATACCCTGAGTCTGCCGGGCCAGGTCGCCCACAGCCTGACTGATCTCGTACACAGTGTTCTTGAGGTTCTCGATGGCCTGTCGGGTGGAGCCCACCACTTCCTTGCCGGAAACCGACAGGGAGCGGGATTCTTCCGCACGATCTGCGGTTACCTGCACATTGGAGGACACTTCGCCGATGGTGGTGGACAGCTCATGGACTGCCGCCGCCACCTGTTCAGTTTCCCGCTGTTGTTCGATCAGCGCGCCCTGAGCTTCGCGGGCAAGAGTGAGCCCCTCTCCTGACCGGTCGGTCACCAGGCGGGCGGAATCCTCGATGCGGGTCAGCACGGTATCGATACGCGCCTGCTGACTCATGATTGCGACCTTGATGCGACCCATGGCGAGGCTGTCGTCGGTATAACTCCGGGCGGCAAGATCATCGGAGAAGCAGCCCGTGGTGAGCGCGCTGAGCGAGTTCAGGCGGGCCTTCTGCGCCAGGTGGCTCCAGGCGCCGTAGGCCAGCGAGCCGAGTGCCAGCACCGCAACGGCCAGCGCCTGTTGCCCCGAGCTGTAGCTCACCACGCCAGCCAGAACCACCACCAGCAGGAACAGGTGGTAGTAGGGTACCGAGCGCCACCAGGCGCCGTTGCTGCTGTTACCGGCCCGCAGGCGTCTGTAGAGGTTGGCGGCCCGCTCGATGTCGTTACGGTCGGGACAGGATCGCACCGATTCAAAACCGATGACCTCGCCGTTGTCGGTAATCGGCGTTACGTAGGCACTGACCCAGTAGTAGTCGCCGTTCTTGCAGCGGTTCTTCACCAGCCCCATCCACGGTTTCCCGGCTTTCAGGTAGGACCACATGGTTTCGTAGGCCTCCGGCGGCATGTCCGGATGACGTACGATGTTGTGTGGCTGGCCAATGAGTTCCTCGCGGGTAAACCCGCTGATATCGACGAATGCCTGGTTGCAGTGGCGGATCTTGCCCTTCAGGTCGGTGGAGGAAATCAGTTTCTG
>JAEPMM010000335.1 GCA_017643965.1 Marinobacter sp. | reverse complement strand
CAGTAATGGCCAGCACCCGATCCCGGGTGTGTATCGCAATGGGCGCGACAGGCTCAATGTCCATCTCAGCCAGGCGGGACTGGATAACCCGTGCATTGCTATCCAGCGTGCGGTAGCTCAGCGTTGTTCCGGACGCAGCGCCGTCTCCTGTGCTGACCATCCCACAAAGGGCGGTCGCGTCTGGAGAAGAAAGTACTGTTTGCTGGAACCTGGCTAGAAAACTGGGCACTGCATGGGAAGACGTTCTTGCATTCATCTCTTTGCCTTCCTTAGATAGAGATTCATACATGTCGCAGTTGTTACATTATGTAAATTAGCATAGGGCCTTGAGTTGTGCTAGGAAGATGTGACATCTGGTTAACAGGTTTTCCTGACGCTGTCGGAGCGGTGTAAACAGGCTGTCAGTAGCCCGATTTCGGTGGCGGATACCAGGCAGGGAAGGGGTGACGGGAATCCGTCAAGCTGTGCGGATAATGCCTGTTCATCCGCTACCAGATGAATTTCGGTCAGATCCATGTATCGGTTCAGGTGAACAGAAACGGCCTTGACGACCGATTCCTTGACGCTGAAACCGACGCCGAGGGCAGGAAGATCGGGAAAGAGCCCGCTCAGAAACCGAATTTCGCCGGGATTCATGATCAGTTTGGCCAGATCGTCAGTGACCTCCTGCGGATGCTCGACAAGATCCAGACCCAGCCCCTGAATGTCGCCACCCGTGCATACGGCAGCGGCAGCCAGGGTGTGGTCGTGGGTAATGGAGCCGATCACCGCTGCCGGCCAAACCGGGTTCCCGAGAGGGCCACGCAGCAAAGCCGCCGGCGCCACACCGGCTCGATGCATTGCCTGGCGAGCGACGTGGCGACCGGAAAAGAATTCTCGCTGCCGTTTGTCACCGGCCCGGGCCACAAGCTGTCGCTCGGCCGGATAATCCGAGTCCAACTGGTCGAGTGGACCGGCCGCGAAACAGACCGGCGTGCCGGTAAATGATCGCAAACGCTGTTCAATCGATTTAACGTAAAAGCGGGCGCTGGGCGTTACAGGAAGCGTCATCACTTTTCCCGGAGGCATGGAAACCTTGAAAACTCTACGGCGATGGTCAGGCGTAATCAAGCGGCGCGTGCTGGGCCTGTGCGAGATTAAAGCCGGCATACTGCTCTCCCGACCGGTGGGCGCTGCGGCTGCTGAGGCATGCCCCGAGTCTGATGCGGTACCTGAGATCAAAAGCACGCGGGAGTATCGGGAAGGATTGCCCTGGTCAGAGCCTGAGTTCCTGCGTCGCACCAGCGCCGGCAATGTGCTCTATGAACTCTTCGTTGAGGGGCAGCCGGTCTGTTATGGCTGGGTCGCAGAGGCTGGTGCCCGGGTGGGGGTGCTGCATGACCTGCATCTGGTTGTGCCGGAGCGTGGGTTCTACGTCTGGGATTGTGCCACCAGCCCGGCTTTCCGCGGCAAAGGGTATTTTCTTGCCCTGCTAACAGGTATTAATCACGGGGCTTACCCGTCCGCGACTCTGGCGCTGGTTGCGGTCGATACCGGCAACGGTGCCTCCCGCCGTGTGTTGGCGCGGGCAGGTTTCCGACCGATGTTCAGTTATGTCAGCGCCCGTTTGGCGAAACGGCCCCTGTTCAATCTTGCCCTCCGTGATGGGCGACTGGTAGCGGCACAACGGGAATTTGATCGCCTCGAGCACCTTGCATAACACGCCTGACGTCAGCTCTGTCACAGTCCTGAAACTCTTTTTCTGCGGGCGCCGGTGGTGCTTGCAGCTTTCCCGGTCATGACATATTGTTAACGTGAATCCGCTCCTTTTTGTAAAAGCAGGAGTGCGCTTTTACCCGGGCAGATTCGGCAGGGTAAGAAGCACTGTCGGATGCTACAGATCGTTGAAAAAGGAATTCACGATGAGTTTATTTGATCTTTCCGGCCCGGAAACTATCGAAACGGTTCCCTTTCCCACTGATAAAGAGGGTCTTGCCCACTACCTGCGTCGTCGTCAGCCGGTCCTGCTCAGCGGTGTGAGAGAGGCTCTGCCATTCACCCGCAATTGGGACTACGAATTTTTCAGAACGGCTCTGAAATCCATCCGAATCCAGCGCAAATCCCCTGACGGGGTTTTTCATTACCTCGGTTTCGAGCGCATGCCCATGATGGATTTCAATCAGGTGATGGAAACCACCCATGACGGTTATGCCCTTGAGCCCCTCAGGGGCCGTGGCGTGTCCGACGATCTGCCGCCGTCCATTTCGGTCAGCCTGCCTGCGTTTGTTCCCGAGTCCGGATTCCGCGTATCCAATCTCTACATCGGGCCGGGCAAGAACAAGTCCCTGCTGCATTATGATGAGACACACAGCCTTCTGATGATGCTGGAAGGGCGCAAGCGGTTCATTCTGTTCTCTCCGGATCAAAGTGGGTGCATGTACCCCTACAGTCCGTTCAGTTTGCGGGCATTACTTGAAAACCGTGTGGTCGACAGCCGGGTGGATTGTCAGAACCCGGACTTCAGCCAGCATCCGAAGCTGCGCAATGCCCAGGGTGTGGTGGGGTGGCTGGAAGAAGGTCAGGCGTTGTTTATCCCCGCCGGCACCTGGCACTTTATCGAAGCCGAGGGGCGTAATGTGTCGGTGAACTACTTCTGGTTGCAGAACCGGTTATCCGACTGGATGCAGCAACCTTTGCTCAATTTCTGGATCAAGCGACGGGCGATTGACGTGCTGGATCGGATCCGCAAAGTGAAACACAAATTATCACCCGCGTAGGCGCCGGTATGGAAACGCTCGGCCAGATCCTGCCAGCCGGATTTGAAGCCACGGTCAGATTGAACCCGGGAACCTCGAGTACAGTGGAACTCAGAGTCATCAGAAATCTGGATGAGTTCGCCAGCGTCCAGGTGGAATGGGATGAATTGATCGGCCTGCTCGACCCGATTCCGCTCCCGCTCTCCCACGGGTGGCTACGCTCCTGGCTGGCAGCCTTTGCCAACGAAGACCACATGGAGTTCCGCTGCGTTTACCTGAATGGCCGGTTGGTCGGCGTAGCGCCCTTCCTGAAAGAGCGAGAACGTTATCGTGGTGTGCCTGTGTCCATTCTGAAGCTTGCCGCCAATGGCCACAGTCCCTATTCCATGGTGGTCGTTCATCCGGAGCTTAGCGAGGTGCAAAAGCGCGTCGCTCTGGAGCTTCTCACCCGGGTTGAGCCCGATGAGGTCGGCCTGTTTTTCAAAATACCGAAGCTTGATCACCTGCGATCTTTTTTGCTGGATCAGAGCGGGGTGGGGCACGAATACGTTGGTGAGAAACCGAGTCTGCTGACCCCGGTCATCCCGGTCAAGGGCGACTGGAAGACCTTTTTTGCCGCGCGCCCCCGAAAGCTCAAAAAGAGCCTGAATCACAAGCTCAACCGCTATAATCGTGCGGGTGACTTCGTGATTGATGTGGAAGCTATACGCCGTGATGATCAGCCAATCGTCGATGAGTTGATTTCAATTTCTGCCAACAGCTGGAAATCAGCCATCGGCAACGATCTCGATTCCAACATCAGGAGCCGTCAGTTTTTCTTCAATCTCATTAACGCGTTTGGTGCCAGTGGCTGCCTGACGGCATGGATCATGAGGCGGGGTGGTGCGCCGGTAGCCTATGAATTGCATCTCTCTGATGACGGAGTGGTCTACCCCATTCGTGCGGACTATCACCAGGCGTTCAAATCCTTTTCACCGGGTTCCATTCTGGAATACACCGCCCTCAAGCATCTCTTTGACACCCGGTCTGCGCGTCAGTACTACACCTGTGCGGACGATTACTGGTACCTGAGTAACTGGACCCATGAGTATCGCGAATTCTGCACGATTGAAGTGTTTGGCAGCAGTCTCAAGCTGAGAGCGCTCTTTTATCTGGAGTACTCGGTTATTCCCGTCGTGAAACGGCTGCTTGGCAAGCATCGGCACAAACCCGGAACGACCTGACCCTATCAACACAGAGGTTACACATGCGCACCGTGATCATCGTCAGCCGGGATAAATCGGACCTATTTTTTGCCAATCAGTTAGCGAGATCACT
>JAEPMM010000120.1 GCA_017643965.1 Marinobacter sp. | reverse complement strand
GCCAGGCTGGATGACAGCCGCACCCGCACGTCGGGTGGCTATGGCCTGGGCTGGTCTATCGTCAGGCGGATCCTGTACTGGCACGGCGGGCAGGCCTTTGTCAGTCGCAGTGAGGCTCTCGGCGGTGCCCGCTTCAGTCTGGTGTGGCCCCGCAAAAAGCCGGAAGACTCCATAGTGTGAACCAGTCCTCACTGCCTCACCTGATGTAACAATCGGCATACACAACCGCAACTGAATGCCTCAGTGGGGTTGAGCATAATTCAAAGCGTAAGGGATGACTTTTGAGGTTGTAGTTCTTACGAACTTTCCTTGTTTCATTCGTCATTTGAGGGCCGGTTTTTCCGGCCCTTTTTTTATGCTTTTTTTGCAGTCCTTCCAGACCCCCAACATTCTCCGCTGTTAGAATCACCAAAAAACAACGGAGTTTTCACCACCATGCCTGATTACATCCTCGCCATAGACCAGGGAACCACCAGCTCCCGCGCCATAGTATTCGATGGGACCGAGAACAGTGTGGCGGTCGCCCAGCAGGAATTTCACCAGTATTTCCCCCGTGACGGCTGGGTGGAGCATGATGCGGTTGAAATCTGGGAAAGCACACTGGCGGTCTGTCGTGAGGCGCTGGAAGCAGCGCAGATCGATGCAGCTCGTCTGGCCGGCATCGGTATCACCAACCAGCGTGAGACCACGGTGATCTGGGACAGGGCCTCCGGTGCGCCCATCCACCACGCCATCGTCTGGCAGGATCGCCGCACGGCTTCGGTGTGCACCAAACTGAAGACGGATGGCCACGAAGACACGGTGGTCGAGCGCACCGGCCTGTTGATCGATCCCTATTTTTCCGCCACCAAGATCGCCTGGATACTGGACAACACGGATGGCGCCAGAGCCCGGGCGGACGCCGGCGAGCTTGCGTTCGGCACCATCGACAGCTGGCTGTTGTGGAACCTCACCGGCGGCCAGTCTCATCTGACCGACGCCACCAACGCGTCCCGCACGGCGCTGTTCAATATCCACCAGCAGCAATGGGACGACGAGCTGCTGGCCCTGTTCAGGGTGCCGAGGGCGCTGCTGCCCGAGGTGATGGACTGCGCCGCCGATTTCGGGCATACCGACGTCGAGTGGTTGGGGGCGCCCGTGCCGGTGGCCGGTATTGCCGGTGACCAGCACGCGGCGCTGATCGGTCAGGCCTGTTTCGAGCCGGGTATGGCAAAAAGCACCTACGGCACTGGCTGCTTTCTGATGCTCAATACCGGAGATCAGGCACTGCGGTCGGAAAACCGGCTGCTGACCACCATGGCCTATCGCCTGAAAGGGAAACCCTGTTACGCCATGGAGGGCAGTATTTTCGTGGCGGGGGCAGCCATGCAGTGGTTACGGGACGGCCTGAGGCTGATCCGGCACGCCAGCGAATCCACCGCCCATGCCGAGCAGGTTGGTGTGGACAATCCGGTGTATCTGGTGCCGGCGTTCACCGGACTGGGTGCGCCCCACTGGGACCCCCATGCCCGCGGCGCCATCATGGGGCTGACCCGGGATACCGGGATAGCGGAAATCGTCACCGCCGGATTGCAGTCGGTGTGCTATCAGACCAAGGATCTGATTCGTGCCATCCAGAATGACGGCGCCAGGCTGCAGGCCCTGCGGGTCGATGGTGGCATGGCGGTGAATGACTGGGTCATGCAGTTTCTGGCGGACATCGTGAATGTGACCGTTGACCGTCCCAGGGTGACGGAAACCACGGCACTGGGGGCAGCCTACCTGGCGGGCCTGCAAACCGGCGTGTTCCAGAGCCTGGAGGAGATCTCGCAATTGTGGGAGCGTGAGCGGCGCTTCACCCCGGACATGAAGCCGGCGCTGAGGGAGTCGTTATACGCCGGCTGGCTGGATGCGGTGGAGCGGGTCTGCAATAACTGAGCGCGGGCTCAGCCGGCGCGTTCGAAGGCGATCAGGTGGTCAGCTTCGACCCGTACCGGCACCTGCTCGCCCAGATGGAAATCCAGATGGCTGCGGAACAGGGCTTCGAACTCGGTGTCTTCCGAGCAGCGGAAGCGATACAGGGTTGAGGTGCCGGCAAAGGTTTTTTCCACCACCTTGGGTTTCAGGTCGGACTCCGCGTCAAACACAATGTCGTCCGGCCGGATCAGCACGTCAACCAGGGTGCCGGGTGTCCAGTTATAGGCCCGGTTACCGCGAATTGTTCCAAGTTCCGATTCGATGGTGTCCGGCCCCAGGGTCTTGCCGGGGATAAAGCCGCCCTGGCCCACAAAGCTGGCAACAAACCGGTTGGCGGGCTCGTGGTAGAGGTTGTAGGGCACATCCCATTGCTGGATGCTGCCGTCCTTGAGTACCGCCACCTGGTCGCACATGGCGAACGCTTCCTGCTGATCGTGGGTCACAAGAATGGCGCTGATGCCCAGGGTCTTGAGAATCTCCCGCACATCCAGGCTGAGCCGGCGGCGCAGATCGGTGTCCAGGTTGGAGAAGGGCTCATCCAGCAGAATCAGCGTCGGTTCCGGAGCCAGGGCCCGGGCCAGGGCGACCCGCTGTTGCTGGCCACCGGACAGCTCGTGGGGGTAGTTGTCAGCCAGATCCTGCAGATGCACCAGGCTGAGCAGTTCCATCACTTTCTGCCGCCGCTCCTGGCGGCTTTCCCTGTGCAGGCCGAAGCCCACGTTGTCAGCGATGGTCAGGTGGGGAAACAGCGCATAATCCTGAAACACCATGCCAATCCGGCGCTTTTCCGGCGCCAGGGTGCGTCCTGGCAGGCTGATCGACTGGGACTGCAGGCGGATTTCACCGCCATTAAGCGGCAGAAAGCCCGCCAGCGCCCGCAACACCGTGCTTTTGCCACAACCACTGGGGCCCAGAAGACAGCCGATATCGCCGTGGCTCAGGGCGAAGCTGACGTCCTTGATGACCGAGCCATCGCCATAGCCGCAGGACAGGTTGTTGACTTCCAGCAGCCAGTCAGTGGTTGGGGGCACGTGTGGGTTCATGCGGTCAGTCCAGCTTGTTGAGAATCAGGAACTCAAGCAGTGCTTTCTGGGCATGCAGGCGGTTTTCGGCCTCGTCCCAGACCACGGAGCTGGGGTGCTCCATCATATCGACGGAAATCTCCTCGCCGCGGTGGGCCGGCAAACAATGCATGAACAAGGCATCCTTGTCGGCCACGGCCAGAAGCCCGGGGTTGATCTGATAACCGCGGAAGGCTTTTTCGCGGGCTTTCTGTTCGTCTTCCTGCCCCATGGACGCCCAGACATCGGTGACCAGAAGGTGTGCGCCACGGGCCGCTTCGGCCGGATCACGAACGATGGTTACCCGGTCACGGTGCTCTTGCACCAGCGCGTCGCTGGGCTCGTAGCCTTCGGGGCAGGCCACCCGGAGGTTGAAGCCGAATTGCGTCGCCGCATTGATGTAGGAGTGGCACATGTTGTTGCCGTCGCCCACCCAGGTCACGGTGGCGCCGCGAATACTGCCGCGATGCTCACGGTAGGTCTGCATGTCGGCCAGCAACTGGCAGGGATGGAAATCGTCTGTCAGGGCATTGATGACCGGAACCCGCGATGCGGCGGCAAACCTTTCCACGGTGTCATGGGCAAAGGTGCGGATCATGACGGCGTCGACCATGCTGGAGATCACCACGGCAGAATCCTCGATGGGTTCGCCACGGCCCAGCTGGGTGTCACGGGGTGACAGGAACAGTGCGGCGCCGCCAAGCTGGGTCATGCCCGCTTCAAAGGAAACCCGGGTTCGGGTCGACGACTTCTCGAAAATCATGGCCAGCACCCGGTTTTTCAGGGTGTCCCGGGTGGCGCCGCTGCGCCACTCTGTGCGCAGTTTGCTGGCATGATCCAGCAGGCTTTCCAGCTCGCCGGACGCCAAATCGTTCAATGTCAGAAAGTGTCTTGCTGCCATGTTCTGGCCCTTTGTCATACGGAAAACCTGCCGCACCGAAAAAAACAACGCTCCGGACTGCGGTATAACCGCACCGACGAGTGAGCGTGATGGGAGCTGTGCTGGCTGCCTGGAAAACAGGGAGTCAAGTCTAGCCCTTCGGGGGGGTGAAGACAACGGCGTGACCGCCGCCGCTTGCGCCGGGTCAAGCCGGGAGTTTGGTGCGGTTGTTCTGCCCCGTGTACAATAGAGCTCAGGTATATTGCCTGCGGGCAATCCCGTTTCCAATCAGAGGTGAGTGTTCATGGACATTAACGAAACCATCAAGAGCCAACTTGAGGAAAACCCGGTCATTCTGTACATGAAGGGTACGCCCCAGGCTCCCCAGTGCGGTTTCTCCGCAAAGACCGTTCAGGCCCTGATGGCCTGCGGTGAGCGCTTTGCGTTTGTAAACATTCTGGACAATCAGGAGCTGCGGGAAGCCCTGAAAGTATACTCCAGCTGGCCGACCTACCCGCAGTTGTACATCGGCGGTGAGCTGGTGGGCGGTTGCGACATTGTTCTGGAAATGTCTGAAAGCGGTGAGCTCACCAAGGCCGTTCAGGACGCCGTCAAGCAGGCAGAAGCCTGATCTACGGATTGGCCGTACGCTCCGGGGAGAAGATCAATTCGACCCGGAAGCGGTTTCGGCCATCGTTGTCCGGTATCTCCGGATAGGGGCTGGCCGCAAGGGTCGCCCTGTACGTCTCCGCATCAATTTCCTCTACACCGCTCGAACGGGCCACACGGGCTCGCGTGAGCGCGCCGCTCTTCAGTAACTGCAGTTCAATCTCCATGGCCACGGGTTGTGACAAGGCGCGAATGCCGCGAACCTGGCGGCGCTTGAGTTCGCCGGCAATGCGCGTGGCAAGCTGCACGATGTAGGCGTCGGTTTCTGCCGGCGCCTCGGTGATCCGGGTCATGTCCGCTGGCGCTATGTCCGGCCGGCTCTCGGCAGGTGCTCCTGCCGCAGCGGGTGCCGACTCTGCAGTGGCCGTAGCCGATTGCGGTGATGGCGGAGATGATGACGCAGCGGTTTCCGGGGGTGGCGCTGGTTTCCGGGCGGGCTCAGTGGCCACCGGAATGGGGGCAAGTGGCGGGATCTCGAATTCTGGATTACGGTCTTTCTCCGGGCTCGCCGGCTGGCTGGCGCTGCTGGCGGTGGTTTGTCGGGCCGGTTGGCTGCCCGGCGCAACCAGTTCAAGCGTAAGGGTCGAATCGATCCGTTCGGAGCGGTCGAACAACAGGGGCAGTGCAGAGAGAACGAGCGTGTGGAACAGCATCGCCAGCGAAACGGCCAGCGCTATCCGATACTGCGCCGGAGGGCTTGCGGTACTGCCAGAGTCCAGCATGAGCCGAGGGGTACTCCAGAGGGTGGTCGGAGCAAGGCTAGCCAGCCTTGCTCCGGAGGCTGCCGACCACGGCGTCCAGGGCCCGGTCAATCAGGGCTCCCTGCTCCAGCACGGTCAGGCGCCCACGGCGCATTTCATGAGCAAGCTCGGTGCGGCTTTTCTCAATGACCTTCAAACCCATCCGGTTGACGAACACAAAGCAGTCCGCCTCATCGATGATGGCCGAGAGCTTGCAGCGGAAGCTGGCGCCGTTCACCAGATTGAACTCGACCCAGTTGCCGATTTCAATGGCATCGATCTGGGTCACGAACTCCGCGATGACTGCCTCTTCCAGCAGTTGCTCCCGTTCCACCGCGGTCTGAGGCGGGTTGTCGGCCGGTTCTTCGGTTTCCGGCTCATCCTCGCGGGCTTCCACCAGCGCGTTGGCGCGGAAAGCCTGAGTCAGTTCGTGCTTGAGGTCTGCCATCATCTCGTCGAGTTTCGAGGAGTTGTAGGACACCTCCTCAAGCCCGGCGCGCAGCGATTTGATCAGGCCGGGAACCACACGCACCCATTGATCCCGCTCATCGTCTTCTTCGTGGGGATGAAGGCACCAGATGAGATCGTCCACCAGGCGCACGGATTCCAGCCAACGGTGTTCCACATCATCCCGCAGGTAGGCGAGGAACATCACTCGGCTCCAGCCATTGACCAGTATGTTGCGAATGGACTCCGGCAGCCGGTAGCGTCCGACTTTCTGCTTCAGGACCTGATCGACCATCTCCTGGGCTTTCTGGGATTTGATGCGGCCACGCTCGGATTCCCGGGTTCTCTGTTCGACCAGCGATGCCTTGCGATTCTCTCTCGCCAGATATTGCTCGAACTCTTCCCCGAGGGTTTCAAACAGCGTCACATCGCCATCAAACTCATTGAGAATCCGTTGCACGATGGTGTGGATCTGGTCGTACAGCTTGTCACGGGTTTTTTCGTCGCTGTCGCTCCAGCCGATGCCGGCACGAGCTAGGGAGTTGAGCAGGCGCCGTGCCGGATGGGTGGCGCGGCTGAAAAAGCTCTTGTCCTTGATGACCACTTTGAGGATGGGGATCTGCAAACGGCTGATCAGGACCTGAATCGGTGCCGAGAGGTTGTAGTCGTCGAGAATGAATTCGAACAGCATGGACACAAGGTTGATGAGATCCTCGTCCATCTCATTCAGTGCCGGTGTCTTTCCATCCTTCGGTGCGTTGTGCGCCAGCAACTGTTCCACTACCTGGCGCAGATCAACCGTCACCGGTTCGCCGGCGCTCAGATTCTCGCCTGCCTGCACGGCGGACTGTTGGGGTAGGGCACTGAGCAAACCGAACAATTCGGGGCCTCCGATAACGTGGACATTGGGGTCGGATGCCCGGGATGGCATGCCGGCGTTGGCGCGTTGCACTGACAGCATCTGGCGGATCTGCTCGAAGATGCCACTGTCGCCTCCGGAAGCTTGCCGCTCGGCCTGCACGGCCCGCTGCTCCGTCTTGGTGTCACTGGCCGCAGCGGATTCCGGCGGGCGGCTTTGCTGTTGCCCGGACTTGCCGTGGTAGCGGAAATTGGGAATGACACCGGCCTGGATCAGGATCCGGTTGGCTTCGTCCAGCAGCATGCCCAGATTGGACACCACGTAGCGATCGAACTGTTTGAGCAGGATCAGCCGTTCACGGATCTGGATTTCCAGGGCCTGGATGGCTTCGGTGAAGGCACTGCACAGGTGTTCCGGCGCCATGGGGTTTACCGGGGACTCGTCACTGGCGCCCGGGTACACGCTGCTGAACCGGGTCTGGAGCTGTAACAGGGGGCCCTGGAAATGCGCCTTGGCCTTGGTGATCATTGCATTGAGGGCAACCTGCTCCTCAAGATCGTCATTACCCACCAGAGCGAGATTTTCCGCTGAGGGCTGGTCTGCCTGCTGGCCATCGTCAATGGAAACGCCGCCGCTGCGGGGTGGGTTGGAAAAAATCTGGGCTACGGCATTCTGGAAGTGGCGTTCAACGCCCTTCCGCTTGATGCGGATTTCCCGCATCGCTTCAAAGTACCGGTTCTGTTCATTGTTGCTGCGGGCGTTGTTGGCCAGCTCGAACAACGAGTCATCCACCGCGTCAAATGCGCCTTGCAGCAAATCTCCCAGCCCCGCGACAACGGTGTCTCGGATACGGGTGACCTCGGCCGGGACAGGCTGGGAACTCCCTGCCTCCCTGTGCTCGCGGAGATAATGTATGCCGGACTGCTTATTCATGGCCGACTCCTGTGTACGCCTCAACCGGATACATGACCGAGCTTACTGACTTATATTCTCATTATCGGTTAAATCTACCGCATTTTTACACTTGGTAACACGACTAATTGATCACAAAATCGCATTGCATAAAAAATTCAGGGGCACCCCGAAGGGTCCCCCGATGGTGAATGCTCTCTGCTGGCTGTGCCGGGGATCAGCTGATGTACACCGGCCCGAGACCAACGCTCCAGATCACCACGCTGATGGCCAGCAGGGCAACCAGCATAACCAGACCCACCGTCAGCACGGATGAGGCGAACATGAAGCCCCTGTCTTCCGGAATTTTCATCAGGATCGGCAGGCCCTCATACAGCAGATAGACGGCATAGCTCACTGCAACCAGGCCTACGGCCATGTTCACCCAGACGTTGGGGTAGGCCGCGATCACGCCAAGCAGGAACATGGGGGTGGCGGTGTAGGCGGCCAGAGTTACACCTCGGGGTGTGCGGTCCTTGACTTCGTAGGTGGCTGCAAAGAAGTCGATGAACTTACCGAGTACATAGATGCCGGACAGCATGGCCGCGTAAAACAGCACGGAGAGCTGCAGTCCGCTGGCCACCGTAAGGCGGGTGACGGCGCCGTCGCCAATCTGCCAGCCCACCTGGGTGGTGCCGATAAAGCCGGCCACTGCCGGTATCAGCGCAAGAATAAGTATGTGACCGATATAGAGTTTACTGACGGATTCGGAATCCTGGCGAATGGCTTCCCATTCACGATCAGGGTGGGTGAGCAGACCAACGGTGTGTGTCAGGCTCATGGATAGACTCCTTGTGATTGTTGTTATGTCGCACGCCCACTCAGTCTTGGTGGAATAGGGGTGGCGGTCAAGGAGATGATTAAATTTTGATCTTCTAACCCGGCCTGGAATATAACCAAACGATCTATACCGGGCGTCGGGTTACAGTCGGCCGCGCTTCTTGCGGCGGCCGGGATGGACAATCGCCGCTTTCACCACGTTGTCCTTGATTTGCAGCACTTCGATGCGGTGTCCGGCGACCTTCAGGCACACGTTGGTTTCCGGGATGTTTTCGAGGGTTTCGGTGATCAGGCCATTCAGGG
>JAEPMM010000144.1 GCA_017643965.1 Marinobacter sp. | reverse complement strand
CTCCCTCACCCGGCGGCAATAGGGGCAGGCTTCCATATCGTAGAGCACCAGCGGCTTTTCCGGTTGAGCAACAGAGCGGACCACCAGACATCCGCGCCAGGCGGTGAGCGAGGAGGTGGCCACCGAGCCGAGAACGTTCACATTGTGAAGCAACATATTGGGCATGAAACAACCTTACTGACGATGAAAAAAAGTGGCCGTCGTTATCACGCAGGCCTGCGATTCTGCATGGGCTCACGGGTGCCCATCAGGTGATCAAACCAGGGTTTGGTCACGCACCAGTTGGCGTTGGGATTCGGGCCCATGTGATGATCGTAATGCCACGGCAGGTGATCACGGGCCCACTCCGGATCCAGGTGGGATTTCTTATGCACACGGTAGTAGTTCCAGGCACAGTAATACAGAGTACCCACAAAAAATGGCGCAACCGGCATCAGGGGCGTGACCGCCGCCGCACCGGCAACCAGGGCCGCCACCTCTTTGGTCTGGGCGTTCCAGGTGAGGGGCGGCTGCCGGTAATCCTCGTCCAGAAACCCGTTCTTGCGAACGCTGCGGTGGTGGTCGTGCCAGTGAAACGCCCAGAAACTGTGGCGATCCCGCCCCATGTCGTGAAGCACATGCTTGTGAAACACCCATTCAACGGCATTGGCGGTGATCAGACCCAGCGGTATTCCTATCATGGCAGCCTCCCATCTCATTGTTTTTGGAACCATTGATGGCAATAATTCTAGGAGACGCCTTTTGATGGCCGGATTCCATGACCCCACTGCCGCCGAAATCCGCTAAAAATTGAACGCAGAGTCATTGACAGCAATCTGATTACGTTTTATCCACCTAACTTGCTGATTCCAAACAGTACTTACACGAGGTCACAAAAGTGCTGTATAAACAATGACACTACTGGCATTCATTAACGTCATGTAGAGCTTTTCCACATAGTACACACGACGAATTTGGGCTATTGTTATGACATAACTCACAACGGGTCCGGCCATGCGACGTTCGGCGACTTTCCACTTCCGAAAATCAGTCTCTCGTTTTCCGCTGGCAGGTGCCCTCGCCCTTGCCCTGGTGGGTAATCCGTTGTCTGCCACGGGTGATGACTCAACCACCGCCAACGCCAAAACCTGGAGCAATCAGGTACGGGATTACGCCTCTGAATCACTGCGCAATGACGAAGCGTTGAGTGTAGCGGCCATTCCCCTCAATGGCCCCGGTATCGACCAGTACATTAACGCCGATGCCCTGATGAGCCCCGGCTCCATTATGAAGCTGGTCACGACCTACGCCAGCCTGGAAATTCTCGGGCCGACCCATCACTGGAATACGGATTTCTACACCGACGGTGTTCTGTCCGGCAACACCCTGCAAGGGAATTTCTACGTCAGGTTCGGTGGCGACCCGAAGCTCACCATCGAACGGTTGTGGAGCACCCTGCGGGAGCTCCGCGGCATGGGTGTCACCGAAATAGCTGGCAACCTTGTGCTCGATGGCGGGTACTTCGAAATGGCCGGCGGGCTGCCGGCCTTTGATGACAACGGCAACAATCCCTATGCGCCCTTTCTGGTGGAGCCGTCGGCCTTCCTGACCAACCTGAACCTGCTGCACTTCCAGGTCCGTGCGGACGAGCGCGGCACTCAGGCCTGGAGTGCGCCTGCGCTTCCGGACGTGGTGATTGATAACCGTGTCACCGCCGTTGCCGAGGGGCCCTGCCCGTCCCGCCGCGGGTTCACCTGGGAGCCGGTATTCCATGCCGATCAGCGCGTCACCGTGCGGGTCACCGGGGAATTGCCACAGGGCTGCCGTACCACCGCCTACTTCTCGCTGCTCCCCCACGAGCAATACTCGGCATCTCTGGTGCGCTCGCTGCTCTCGGAAATGGGCATTTCGGTGTCGGGTGACAACCTCAGCGGGCAGACGCCCGAGGATGCCCGGCTGATGTTGCGCACCACCTCTCCCGACCTGGTCACCATGGTGCGGGACATCAACAAATGGAGCAGTAACGTCATGGCCCGTCAGTTGCTGCTGACCCTGGGTGCCGAACATCGGGCGGAAGGCGAAGATGATGACCGCGCCGCCGGCATCCGGGTGATCTACGACTGGCTGGAAAACAAGGGCGTTAACACCGCCGGCATGGTGATCGATAACGGCGCGGGCCTGACCCGCCACGGCCGCATCACCGCTCGCCAGGGTGCCCAGATTCTGCAGCACGCCTGGAACAGCCCGTTCTCTGCCGATCTGATGGCGTCAATGCCGTTGATCGCGATGGATGGCACCATGGCCCGGCGGCTGCGCAATGTCGGTATGGAGGGCCAGGGGCGCATCAAGACCGGTTACCTGGAAAACGTCCGCTCCATTGCTGGCTTTACCCGAGACAACAACAACACCACCTGGGCCGTCGTTGGCATGGTCAATACCGACCCGGCATGGAATGGCCAGGCCGTTCTTGACCGCGTTCTGTACTCCCTGCATCACCGCCCTCCGGTCGGCACCACCCTGTCCCGAGCTAAAGGCGACACCAACATTCAGTAAGCCCGGCACAACCGCCGCCCCCCCAAATTATCTTGCCAATCCTTCATGTGCGTTACGAAACCGGGTGCTACGCTTATTCGTAACGCGCTCCTGTGAAGTAAGTCATCTGTGTCACCTGTGAATTCTGGATTACGGCTGTACCAGAGGGTGGCCACCGTTCGGGCAGCGTTCGATCACTGCCCATCACTGGAAGGAGATAGTGCATGAACAAGCATACTTCGAAGGCAGGCACCGCCGGTGTCCTGAGTGTCATGATTGTGCTGGGCGGCTGCGCCAGTTCAGGCGAACCACCAGAAAGTGAATTGCGGGCTGCCGAAATTTCGGTGCAACAGGCTGTTTCCTCGGACGCCCGGGATTTCGAACCGGTGCTGCTCAACCAGGCCCAGAACAAGATCGCAGACGCGGAAGAGCTGATTGATCGCGAGGAGTATTCTGACGCGGAGCGACTCCTGGAGCAGGCCGATGTTGACGCCCAATTGGCGGGCGCCCGTGCCAACACCGCCAAGGCAGAACAGGCGGTGGAAGAAATCAACCGGAATATTGATGCACTCCGCCAGCGCATTGAAGACCGTCAGTAAAGGCCACACCGGACAAAGGAGATTGTTATGAACAAGCGCAACATGACTCTCAGTATGGCTGTGGGCTTTTCTGTCTTCATGGCCGGCTGCGCAAGCACACCGCCGGAGAATGACAAGGTGAGCGAGGCTCGCAGCATCTACGAGGAAATTCGCAACGACCCCAATGTCGCCCGCAGCGGTGACCGCCAGCTCAGGAACGCGAGAGATCAACTGGCCCGTGCCGAGAACCTCCTGGAAGAGGGTGAAGAGACGGTTGATGTGGAACACGCAGCGTACCTTGCCAAGCGGCATGGCGAGATTGCCCGTGAGCAGGGCCGTCGCGCACAACTGCAGGAAGAGATTCAATCGGCCGAGGCGCGCCGCAAGGAACTGGAACTGGAAATGAGTTCCACTGCGGCTGAACAGGCGCGGCGGGAAGCAGAGATGCTCCGTGCCCGAATGGAGGAAATGGAAGCGGAGCAGACAGACCGCGGCATGGTCCTGACCCTCGGAGATGTGCTGTTTGACCTCAATAAGGCCGACCTTAAGCCGGCCGGCGAACAGACCATTTCCCGCCTGGCCGACTTTATGTCGGAGTATGAAGAGCGCCGCGTTCGCGTAGAAGGCTACACCGACAGCACTGGCGCAGCGTCCTACAACCAGGGCCTGTCCGAGCGCAGAGCCGAAGCGGTCCGCGATGCTCTGGTGGACATGGGAATCAGCCGCAACCGGGTGGAAACCCGCGGTTACGGTGAAGAGTACCCGGTCGCCAGCAACGACACGTCCTCCGGGCGCCAACAGAACCGCCGTGTGGAAATCGTGATTTCCGACGAAAATGGTAACATCGAAGGCCGACAGTAAGGGTCGACAAGGGCCCGCGGTTCTCAGAATCGCGGGTCTTTTTTCGTGCTCATTACCCTCCATACGAAGTGAGTAGGCACAGATTAACCCGGGTTTGGCATGAGGCATCGTGGCTCCCGGGATTGCCTGCGATCACATCTGTTCACGCCGGCACACCGTAAATAAAGAACGAGCTGCTACCGCATAATCGAGTGCCAGCGACCTTCATTCGATACGATTTTTTACCGACCCAGGCATGATATGGACTTCCGACACCTGACCCTCCCCAGTTTGCAGCGGGTCTTCGAGTATGCCCTCACACAGCGCACGTTGCCGGCGCTGCTGGTCGTTGTTCTGGTCGCCGGTTGCAGCTCCACCAAACTGGCTTACCGCTACGCCGACTGGGGCATCGTCTGGTGGGTGGAGGACTACATCACCCTCACCGGTGACCAGAAACAGCAGCTCAACCGCGATATCGAGACCCTGAGGCAATGGCACTGCAGCGCGGAACTGCCCCGCTATCGCGCCTGGCTGGACGAGCTGGAGGCGGATGTCGCCGAGGGCCCACCGAGCGAGACCACCGTGGCCTACCACCAGGAACAGGTATTCGATTTCTTCCCCAGCCTGCTCGAGCAGGCCACGCCGGTGGCCGTCAACTTGCTTTCGAGCCTGAGCGATTAGCAGGTGCGGGAGATGGCCACTAATATGGAAAAGAGCCAGCAGGACATGGAGCAGGAGTTCCTTGCCGATTCCCCACAGGCCACCGCCGAGGCCCGGGCGGAACGGACAGCCGAACGCGTGGAGCGGTGGCTGGGCGACCTCAATGAGGATCAGCACAACATTGTTCAGGACTGGTCCGCCAGCCGGGGTTCACAAACCGAGATCTGGCTGCAAGGCCGCAGGAACTGGCAGCTTGCGCTGCTGGACGTGCTGGAGCACCGGTCTGAACCGACATTTCCGCAGCAACTGGAAGCACTGATTCTGAATTCGGAGGAAGTGCGGGGCGAGGCCTATCAAGCCATGATGCGTGAAAGCCGTGTCGCCATGGCGGAGCTGATGCATGAGCTGATCGAGGCCGGCGACCGCACGACCCTGACTCACCTGCAGGGCCGCGCAGAAGAACTGAACAGCGACTTCGAAACCCTGAGCTGTGCGCCGGATCCGGAAGTCGCCGGAGGCTGACCGGTTAAATGGTCAGATAACCGCCGTCGGCGTTGATGCAGGCACCGGTGGTATAGCTGGATGCACCAGACGCCAGGTACAACACGGTGCCGGCCATTTCGCTGGGGTCGGCCACCCGCTTCATGGGGATGTGGGCCATGGCCTGCTTCTTGATGGCGTCGTTGGTGGTCAGAGCGCTGGCGAACTTGGTGTCGGTCAGGCCGGGCAGCAAGGCATTAACACGGATTTTCTGCTGCCCCAGCTCCATCGCGAACGACTTGGTCATGGAAATCACGGCGGCCTTGGTCACTGAATAGATACCCTGGAAGTGGCCCGGGTTCACCCCGTTGACCGACGCCACGTTGACGATGGAACCCCCGCCGTTTTTCTTCATCAGTTGCGCACCGCGGGCACACATGAAGAAATAGCCGCGAATGTTGACGTCCACGGTTTTGTGGAAGGCGCCAAGATCGGTGTCCTCTACCGGGCCGAAATAGGGGTTCGCCGCGGCGTTGTTGACCAGGATATCCAGCTTGCCGTGGGTCTTCTCGATGTGTGTCCAGATCTCTTCAATCTGATCCATTTCACCGATGTGGCAGGCATAGGCTTCGGCGCTGCCACCGGCATCGCGGATACTGCTGGCGACGGCTTCACAGCCGTCGATCTTGCGGCTGCTGCAGATAACGTGAGCGCCGTATTCCGCCAGGGTGCGGGCGACGCTCTCGCCGATGCCGCGGCTGGCGCCCGTGATCAGCGCTACTTTGCCGTTCAGGTCAAACAGATCTTTGTTGCTCATGGGGTTGGGCATAGAGTCACCTCAATTCGTTATCGGAACGTCACCAGGGCGGCATCTTCCGCTTCCAGGTGGCTGTAGTTATTAAAGACGGCCAGACTGCGACGGGGCCCGGAATGCAACACGCGGGAGACACTGGTGTTGGCAATGACGCTGTTCATCTCCAGTGCTTTCTCATCACTCAGCTCAAGCAGGTGCTGGGCGATCACCGCAATGGGGCCACCGGAAGTGGACACCAGCGTGTCGCCACCGTCGGTGTATTCCACCAGCTCGTTCAGCGCCGTTATCACCCGCGCACGGAACTCGGGCCAGGTTTCGGTGTAGTCGCTATTGAACTCGCCACTGACCCAGCGTGCCATGGCTTGCTCGAACGCCTGCTGAAACGCCCGCGCCGGTTTGGGGAACGACGCCAGATCCGATGCCATGCGCTGCCGGTCCACCCACTCCGGCCGGAAGCGCTCGACCACCTGCATGTGATCAAACTCATTCAGCCCCTCAACCGCCTGCATGTCGGGCAGCGCGTCACCGAAACCGCTGGTGATGGCCTCCACCGTCTCACGATGGCGCTCCATGTTGCCGCCAAACACCGCATTGGGCTGCACCTTGCCCGCCAGCCAGCGACCCAGCACCCGCCCCTGCTCCCACCCGCGGGGCGAGAGCTGGTCGTAGTTTTCCTTGCCGAAACTGGCCTGGCCGTGACGAATCAGGTAAATCGTCGCCATTACAGAGAGCTCTCGGCGATCAGACGCTGGCAGCGTTTTTCCAGATAATTGGCGGCGTGACCGAAGGCAGCGAACCGCTTGTCCTGAGTCTGACCGTGATAGAAGCGGTAGTAGATCTGCTGGACGATGACCGCGAGGCGGAACAGGCCGTAAATCTCATAGAAGTCGAAGTTGTCGACCCGGAAGCCGGACTTGTCCATGTAGTACTCCACCACTTCCTTGCGGGTCAGCATGCCCGGCCGGTGGGTGGGTTGGCGGCGCAGCATCTGGAACGGGCCGTCGTCGTCCGCTTCGATCCAGTAGGCCAGGCTGTTACCCAGATCCATCAGCGGGTCGCCGATGGTGGCCATTTCCCAGTCCAGTACGCCAATCACTTCAAACGGGTTGTCCGGATTCAGCACCACGTTGTCGAAACGGAAGTCGTTGTGAATGACCACCTGGGCGATGTCTTGCGGCATCTTGTCGTCGAGCCAGCTCATCACCGCTTCGAAATCCCCGACGTCGTCGGTGCGGGCCTTGCGGAAGCGATCGCTCCAGCCACCGATCTGGCGCTGCACATAGCCGGCGCCCTTGCCCAGTTTGTCGAGGCCTGCCGCTGCGGCGTCCACAGTGTGCAGGTCCACCAGCTTGTCGATCACATTCAGACAAAGCTTGCGGGTGTCTGCCTCACTGAGTTCGAAATCCTTGGGAAAATCCTGGCGCAGAATAATGCCCTTTAGCCGCTCCATCACGTAGAAATCGCAGCCCAGCACGTCGTGGTCGTCACAGATGGCGATGATGTCCGGCACGTAGGGGTAGACCGGTTTCAGCGCCCGCATCACCTTTGCTTCGCGGAGCATGTCGTGGGCGGACTTGGCAATCTTGCCGAATGGCGGCCGCCGCAGCACAAACGAACGGTCGCCGTAATCCACCTGATAGGTCAGGTTGGAGGCACCACCCGGGTACTGGCGGATAGCCGGCCCACCTTGCAGATCCGGAATGGCCTGCTTCATGAAGCGGTCTACAACGCTGGCGTCCAGTTCCTCGCCTTCGCGAATGTCTACGGCCTGGTCAATCTGGGTCATTCAGGATTCTCCTGTCAGCTTTTCAATCTCGGTCAGCGGCCGCCCGATCAGGCTTTTCGGCCACCCATCTTGTTCATCCAGCGCTTGCTTTCCTGGTGCATCAGCCAGTCAAAAGCCCAGGGCGCGTGGCGTTTGACCATCCACATGCGACGCTCCTTGGCGTGGGGCAGCACCCAGAAATTCTTGTCTTTAACGGAGCGAAAAATATCCTCGGCAACGTCTTCAGCCGTGATCGTTGAGCGCTTCATCAGCTTGTTCACGTTCTGCTGAATGCCGG
>JAEPMM010000412.1 GCA_017643965.1 Marinobacter sp. | reverse complement strand
TGGAACCACCTGATCCCATCCCGAACTCAGAAGTGAAACAGACCAGCGCCGATGGTAGTGTGGTTCGCCCATGTGAGAGTAGGTCATCGTCAGGCTCTTAATACCCTAACCCCAGCATCCTTGATGCTGGGGTTTTTTATTTCCGCCGCGAAAAAAGCGGTCGGATGATATACTTCCTGCCATAAAGAACCGAACCTGTCCGAGGGAGTACCCCGATGCCCGCAACCGATCACCTGGTTATCTTTGACACCACTCTTCGCGACGGTGAGCAAAGCCCCGGCGCTACCATGACCAAGGCGGAAAAGCTCCGTATCGCCAAGGTGCTGGAGAAATTGCGAGTGGATGTGATCGAGGCTGGCTTCGCGATTGCCAGCCAGGGCGATTTTGAGGCGGTCAAATCCATTGCCGAGAACATCAAGGACTCCACGGTCTGCAGTCTCGCGCGGGCCCTTGACGGTGATATTGATCGTGCCGCGGAAGCGATTCGCCCGGCCCGGAGTGGCCGGATCCATACCTTTATCGCCACCTCTCCCATCCACATGAAGCACAAGCTGCAGATGCAGCCGGATGAGGTGGTCGAGCAGGCCGTGCGGGCGGTCAAAAGGGCGCGCAGCCACACTGACGATGTCGAGTTCTCCTGCGAAGACGCTGGCCGTTCAGAGCTGGATTTTCTCTGCCGTATTATCGAAGCGGCCATCGATGCCGGCGCGCGGACCATCAATATTCCGGATACGGTCGGTTACGCCATACCGGAGCAGTTCGGTGAGACCATCCGGCAGTTATTGAACCGGGTGCCAAACGCGGACAAGGCCATTTTCTCAGTCCATTGCCATAACGACCTCGGCCTTGCGGTTGCCAATTCGCTTGCGGCGGTGAGTCAGGGGGCCCGGCAGGTGGAGTGCACCATCAATGGTCTGGGGGAGCGCGCAGGCAACGCGTCACTGGAAGAAATCGTCATGGCTGTTCGCACCCGCCAGGATCTGTTTTCCCTCGATACCCGCGTGGATGCCCGCCACATCGTGCCGGCATCGCGTCTGGTGTCCACCATCACCGGCTTTCCGGTGCAGCCCAACAAGGCCATCGTCGGTGCCAACGCCTTTGCACACGAATCCGGCATACATCAGGATGGCGTGCTGAAGCATCGCGAAACCTACGAAATCATGCGTGCGGAGGACGTCGGCTGGCACACCAACAGTCTGGTACTGGGTAAGCATTCCGGGCGCAACGCGTTTCGTACCCGCTTGCTGGAGCTGGGCATTCAGTTCGAAACCGAAACCGAGCTTAACGAAGCCTTTACCCGCTTCAAAGCTCTGGCTGACCTGAAGCACGAAATCTTTGACGAGGATCTGCAGGCTATTGCCAGCGACACCCGACAGAAAGAAGAGGAAGGTCGGTTCGGTCTGGTGTGCCTGCAGGTGTGCTCTGAAACCGGCGTAGTGCCCAGGGCTCATCTCACCCTGTTGATGGACGGTAAGGAACATAATGTCGAGGCTGAGGGCAGTGGCCCGGTGGATGCCACGTTCAAGGCCATCGAATCCCTGGTGGATTCAGGCTGTAACCTTCAGTTGTACTCGGTGAACAATATTACCAGCGGAACCGATGCTCAGGGCGAAGTGACGGTCAGGCTTGAGCGGGGTGGCCGAATCGTCAACGGAGTCGGTGCAGACACGGACATTATCATCGCATCGGCCAAAGCCTACATCGAAGCGCTGAACCTCATCAGCCGCGGCGGTATCCGTCAACATCCACAGGTGGCCGATGTCTGATCGGGCTGAAATGCCGGGGGTGCAGGGATGACCTTTTCCGAGGCCGACAGGCAGTACTATCTTGCGATGGCGGGCATCCAGGTATGGTATGCCCGTGAGCCCCTGTCTGGTGCGGCGCCGAGTGCTGAATTCAGTTTCCCCGAGGCGCCTGTTACCGCTGAGCCTGCTGGTCTGGCGCCGCCTGCGCCTCCAGCTCCCTCGCCGGGCGGCAGTCGAGCCCGTTCAGGCGACAATGCCGGTCAGGCGGGACAGCGTATTGCCAACCTGCAGGCGTTGATGTCGAATGGCCCATCGGTTTCAGACCCTCCGCCTCCGGCACCACCCGAGGTGGCAGTGGAGTCTGAAACCCCCGCCAGTGACGCCACCGGCGATGCGCCTGTACCCGAGACATTACCCGATGACCGGGTCACGGTATCGAACCTGAGGGTGACGATGGGGTTGTGGGTGGCGCATAACCGAATTCTGGTGGGGCTGGTGTCCGAAGACGCCAGCGAGCGCCTCCAGGATACGCTGGCCAACAACATACTGGCGGCGTTGGGCGCAAGCAAGCCCGTTGAGCCCAAATACCTGAGATGGCCGGTGTTTGCCAACCCGCTGGTGCCCGGAAACAGCTTCGCGGATTTTTCCCGCCTGCTGGCCTCCATGATCGATCAGTCCGAGGGGCGTCAGCTGATACTGCTGGGCGTTCTGCCGGAGTTGCCGGATGAAGAGCGTGAACCCTGGCTAGCGCAAACGCTGGGACGTCCGGCGGTGGATTTCCGCCAGTCCCTTGCCGAGCTTGCCGCCGTTCCGGCGCATAAACGGTCGCTTTGGCAGGCCCTCAAACCTCTGCTGCGGAGTGCGGGGTGAGTCAGGATTCCAACCAGCTGGTTCGTCAGACCGACGCGGCCATTCGGCCCCTGGAGCCGGCGGATCTGGCCGAGGTTCTGGACATTGAGCTGTGCAGTTACTCCCACCCCTGGAGCGAGGCCGTGTTCCGCGATTGTTTTCGCCCGGATTACCGCCTCTGGGGCTCCTTCAGCGGGGGCGATCTGGGCGGTTATGCGGTGGTTGCCTATCTGTTTGATGAGGCCCACCTGCTGAATCTCTGCGTGGCGCCCGGGTTCCGCCGGCAGGGTGTCGGTCGGTATTTGCTGCGCCACCTGATTACTCAACCTGAAAAGGCTGCCTCCCTTGCAGGTTTAGAACCAGGGGATAAAATATTAGAAATCGAAACTAGTACTTTAGGAGTTGGGGATCAAGCCGTTTCAGCTTTAGTAAAAGAAATTCAAAATTCATCAGACGAAC
>JAEPMM010000134.1 GCA_017643965.1 Marinobacter sp. | reverse complement strand
GTGAGCGAGAACCGGGATCCCGAAGCGAGCGCCTGGCGGAGGTTCCAGGCCTGGTTCATCAGCTTCCTGCCGCTGGAATCGCAACTGTAGGCGACCCACCAGCTTTGCTCCGCCACTCACAGGCGGGAGAGCACTACTCCGGGTGCCACCCCGCAAGCACTACTCCAGGTTCTGCACCTGTTCCCGCATCTGCTCGATCAGCACCTTGAGATCCACCGCCACCCGGGTCACCCGGGCATCGATACTTTTGCTGCTGAGAGTGTTGGCCTCGCGATTCAGTTCCTGCATCAGGAAATCCAGACGGCGGCCGATGGCGTCATCGGAGGTCAGGGTGTCAGACACCTCGGAGATGTGGGCAGCCAGGCGATCCAGCTCTTCGGCCACATCACTTTTCTGGGCCAGCATCACCATTTCCTGCGCCACTCGCTCGGGGTCCAGTTCGACCCGGGCTTTTTCGAAGCGATCCCTGAGCTGTTGCTCCTGAGCTTTCAGCAACTCCGGCATCCGTTCACGCACATCATTTACCAGTTGACCCATGGTGGCGAGCCGATCTTCGAACAACGGCCGCAGACGCTCGCCTTCCCGTTCCCGCACGGTGACCAGATCGGCTGTGGTGCGCTCGAAGAGCTCCGCCGCGGCATCGCGAGCGGGGCTATAATCCAGCTCCTTCACCGACAGCACACCGGGCCAGCGCAACACATCCAGGGCATTGATGTGGGCGGGGTTGTCGAGAATCCGGTTAACGTGGTTGGCCGCCTCGTTGACGGCACGGGCCATGTCATCGCTGACCTCGAAGCTCTGCGCCGCGCTCTCTGCCGTCTGCAAGCGCATCGACACGTCCACTTTGCCCCGCTTGAGCTGGTTACGCAGCTTCTCACGAAAGGCATTCTCGAGCTCCCGCAGCGCTTCCGGCAAACGGAACGACGGTTCCAGGTAGCGATGATTCACAGTGCGAATCTCGCAAGTCAGCGTCCCCCAGTCGCCCTGTGTGTCCTGGCGCGCAAAGGCAGTCATGCTTCGAATCATGGCAGCTCCATTGGTCTGTCGATGCAATCCTTCGAGTTTAACAGGGTGCGGCGCGAAACCGCGAACCCGACCAAAGCCGAAGCGCCGGACGGGAACAGACCACTGCCTCACCGTGTTATACTCCGCCGCTCTCCTATTCCGAACACCGGGCACCATGCCCCGGACATCCACTACTGATATCAGGACACACTATGCGCCCCAGCGGAAGAACGCCGGAACAACCGAGAGACATCCGAATTACCCGCAATTACACCCGCCACGCCGAGGGCTCGGTACTGGTCGAGTTCGGTGATACCAAGGTCATCTGCACCGCCTCGGTGGAAAACAAGGTGCCGCCGTTTCTGCGCGGCGAAGGCAAAGGCTGGATCACCGCCGAATACGGCATGCTGCCCCGCTCCACCGGCAGCCGCATGGGCCGCGAAGCGGCCCGCGGCAAACAGGGTGGGCGCACCGTTGAAATCCAGCGCCTGATCGGCCGCTCTCTGCGCGCCGCGGTCGACCTGAGCGCCCTGGGCGAGCATTCCATCACCATCGACTGCGATGTCATTCAGGCCGACGGCGGCACCCGCACCGCGGCGATTACCGGCGGCTGCGTGGCCCTGGTGGACGCACTGAATCATCTGGTGGCGGAAAAACGCCTGAAAAAATCACCGCTGAAGCAGATGGTCGCAGCCCTGAGTGTCGGCGTGTACAAAGGCACACCGGTGCTGGACCTGGATTACCCGGAAGACTCGGAAGCCGAAACCGACATGAACGTGATCATGACCGACCGTGGTGGCTTTATCGAGATTCAGGGCACCGCAGAGGGCGCGCCGTTTGTGCAGGAAGAGCTGGACAGCATGCTGACATTGGCCAGGCAGGGTATTGAGCAGCTGTTTGAGATTCAGAAGGCGGCGCTGGAGGGGTGATACTCGATGCTCGTGGATGTCGGATTACGGCTTTCGCCTAATCCGACCTACGACTCCATAGGTTACCCCTCAGGTCTGGGCGACTTCGGGTGGTCTTGCTTTTCCGGGACCTCTCCGGCCAGGGATGGCCGGAGCGGAGCGCACATGGATGTGCTTGTAGCGTGCCCGGAAAAGCAAGACCGCCTGGAGGCGCGTGCTCCGGATCAGGTTCTCCCGGGATCAAAAGCCGATTTCGATGTCGTAGTCCATGATCACCGGCGCGTGATCGGAGAAGCGGGTGCCGTCATCGATCCAGCCATCCAGAATGGTCTTGCGGATACCCGGCGTCATCAACTGGTAGTCCACCCGGATACCGGCGTTCTTGCGCGAGCCCTCGGTCTGCTCTGGCCACCAGGTAAACTGATTGCTCTGCTTGTTGATCTCGCGGAACGCATCCACGCAGCCCATCTCGTCGAACAGCCGATCCAGCCACGCCCGTTCATGGGGCATGAATCCGGAGGCGTCCAGCTGGTGATACAGCGGGCTGGCGTCGGTCACGTGATGGGCGGTCTGCAGGTTGGCGCAAAAAATGAACTGGCGGCGCTTGCGCAACGTCTTCTGCATGTGCAGGCCGAACGCTTCCATGAAGTCGTCCTTGTGATCCAGCACCGTCAGGTCGTTGTCACCAATGAGCTCGTCCTCACGGCCAAGCGCACAGGGCGCCAGCACACAGGCCACCGACACCTTGTCGAAGTCGGCCTGGATGAATCGCCCTTCGCGATCCGCCTGCTCATTGGCAAAGCCATACATAATGGCTTTGGGAAAGTGGCGGGTGTAAATGCCCACCCCGCCGTCCTCATTGTTCTCGCCATCAATGAAGTAGGCCTCATAGCCTTCCGGAATCAGGTTGAAGTCCTCGATTTCGTAGGCGCGCATGCGGTGATCCTGAACGCAGACCACGTCGGCATCTTGCCCGGCCAGCCATTCGAAGAAACCTTTCTCAACCGCCTGGGCCAGGCCGTTGACGCTGATTGTTACTACCCGCATACGTGTTCCCTGATTCGGTTTGTGTGTATGATACCGGTTTTACGCTTTAATTAAAGATCCACACCCGCCAGAAGCCTTGCCATGCACGACTATCAGCAACATTTCATTGAGTTTGCCATCCGCCGTAACGTTCTGCGTTTTGGCGAATTCACCCTCAAGTCCGGGCGCACCAGTCCATACTTCTTCAATGCCGGACTGTTCAACACCGGCGAGGACCTGCTTGAACTAAGCAAAGCCTATGCCGCCGCCGTGCAGCGCAGCGGCCTGAATTATGACATTATTTTCGGGCCTGCCTATAAGGGCATTCCGTTGGCCACGGTAACGGCCATGGCGCTGGCTTCTGAAGGCCAGAGCAAACCATTTGCCTTCAACCGCAAGGAGAAGAAGGATCATGGCGAGGGCGGCAACATCGTCGGCGCCCCACTTGAGGGCAAAGTGCTGATCGTTGATGATGTCATTACCGCCGGTACGGCCATTCGCGAATCCATCGACCTGATTCGCGCCGCAGGCGCCGAGCCTGCGGGTGTGTTGATTGCGCTGGACCGCCAGGAACGCGGCAATGGCGAGCTGTCCGCCATCCAGGAGGTGGAACAGGAATTCGGTTTGCCTGTGGTCAGCATCATCCGGCTGGAACAGGTTCTCGACTACCTGAGCAAACGTCCGGATTTCGCCGACCACGCCAGTCGCGTCGCCCAGTATCGGGACCGTTACGGAGTCTGAATGTCCATGAAACGTCTGACCCGGTTTTCACTTGCAGCTTCTGCCTCCACTCTGTTGCTCGCCGCAACGGTCGCCGAGGCACAAATGTACCGTTACACGGATGAAAACGGCCAGATGGTTATCAGCAACACCATTCCCCAGGAGGCTTCCCGGCGGGGCTACGACATCCTGAACAGCCAGGGTCGTGTTGTTGAATCGGTTGCTCCGGCCCCGACCGCGGAAGAAATAGCCGCCCGCGAAGCCGAGAAAGAGCGCCAGGAAGCACAGAAGCGGCAGCAGGAGCAGGACCGCAAACTGCTTAAACGCTTCAGCCATCCGGATCAGGCCGTCAGAGCCATGCACCGCAAGGTCCGTGAGCTGGAGGGCCTGAGCCAACTCAAGCGGGGCAACATTTCCGTCATTGTCAGCCAACTGAATAACGAAGAGAGCCGTGCCGCTGACATGGAACGCGCCGGGCGCGAAGTGCCGGAAGCCACCCTGGAAAAAATCCGGCGCCTTGAAGCCCAGGTTCGCGACATAGAACGGGAAATCGCGACCCAGAATGCCGAAATACAGGACCTCAGGGATGGCTACGAGGCGGACATCCGCCGCCTTGAAGAGATCACCGGCGAGCCGCGAACCCTTCCGCTGGAGCCGCCCGAAACGGGCAACTGACCAACCTGTTTTGAGTGATCAAAGAAAAGGGCCACCCTCGGGTGGCCCTTTTCGCACCAGCTTACGCCCTATCAGGCAGAAGCGGTGGTCTTCTTGGCAGCCGGCTTGCGAGCGGCGGTCTTGCGCGCTGCAGGCTTCTTGGCTTCAACGGATTTCTTGGCTGACTGGGCAGCTTCAGAAACCTCGCCTGCCGCGTCGGAAACCGCGTCGGCGCCTTCAGCAGCTTCTTTTTCCAGCTTGGCAACCAGATCCGCGGCGAAGTTGCCGAAACGGCTGTTCAGGGTACGCAGTTGCTCGAACAGGTTCTCGCTGTAACCGTAGTAACGGGTACGCAGGGTCTTGACGCTGTACTCGCGTGCCTCTGACTCCAGCTTCTCAGCGTAGTCAAACGGCTTGGAAGCCAGCTTCTTCTGCTGCTCTTCAGCGGCATTGATGCCTTTTTCCACGATGTCCTGAAGCTGTTCCTGATAGCTTTTGAGCTTACCCATAATGTTCTCTCCTGAGATAGTATAAAGGATGGATTCCTGTCGGATCCCTAATTCACACACTCAGGTTACGGTCAAAAATTAGAATGTTCATACTAAAAGCCAATGTGTGACCCATTACGGAACTTACAGATTGTTCATTTGATGATTCGCCCCGTCACCGCATAATTCAAACCTGATCTCAAAGCCCGTCTCCCCGCATTATTCAGGCTGCATGCTCCCGGGTCGCCCGATCCGGGCAACAAGAAAAATGGCGAGAACATCATGATAACCAGACCAATTCAGAATCTGCGGGGGCGAAGCCTTGCCCGCAGCACAACGCTGGCATGCGTGCTGATTCTGGCGGGCTGCCAGGAGGACTCACGGGCGTCGAAAATCAGCACCGATCAGGCGGCATCCATCGCCGGTCAGCGGCTGGACAAAGCCATGGGCAGCTTTCGTACCGCGCTGGGACAGGACAGCAGCAATGAGCAGCAGACGCGCGCTCCGACACTGACCTGGAACGCCCCGCTCACAAGGGAAGACGGCTCGTCGCTGTACCCGGGCCAGATCAGCGGCTACCGCATTTACTATCGCCTGAAACACGAAAACACGCTCAAAGTGATTCCGGTCGACAGCCCGCAACAGAATCACTTTACCCTGAACGCCATGCCTCCGGGGGCCTACGAATTCAGCATCACTACGGTGGATGACACCGGCCTGGAAAGCCGGCGCTCAACGCCGGTGTCGATCAATCTGACTCAGGCGCGACAGGGCTGAGCATTTGCAGCCCGTGAGCTACCAGCGAAATATCACCCAGCTTGGCACCAGCATGTCGGTCTGGTCCTCACGTATCCAGCCGCCACCGTCGGCGGGCACCAGGTAATATTCCGGGCCCACCTCCGGCACCACCTTGATTTCAACCAGCTGACCGTTGACCCGGTATTCATAGAACACTTCGTTCTCACCGGGGCGGATCACGATCTGGGCACCGTCCGAGGAAGGCTGGTAATCAGACACCACCAGCGGCTCCTGTGGCGTGGCCACCACCTCCTGATCCAACCCTCCGCTATCCTGCGCGACAGCGGTAGCCGACAGCAACAGGGAGGCAACACCGAGGCAGGCGATTCGTTTCATTTTCGTGATACCCTTTTGTCCAACTGTGGCGACAGCGATTGTCCCTTCATGGCTATAGCGTTGCACATGGCAACCCACGCTTCAATCAGATTCCGGACCTGTTTTGATATGACACAGCAACAGACCCCACCGGTCGTTCTTGTAGACGGCTCTTCCTATCTGTTCCGGGCGTACCATGCCCTGCCGCCCCTGACCACCAGCAAGAACCACCCGACAGGCGCCATCAAGGGTGTGATCAGCATGCTGCGCCGGCTGGAGCAGGATTTTCCCGGATCCAAAATGGTGGTTGTCTTTGACGCCAAAGGGAAAACCTTTCGCCATGACATGTATGAGGAATACAAAGCCAACCGCCCGCCGATGCCGGATGACCTGGCCTGCCAGATTGAACCTATCCACGAGATGGTCAAGGCCATGGGGCTGCCGCTGCTGATCGTGCCCGGTGTGGAAGCCGACGATGTGATCGGCACCCTCGCCCACGAAGCCACCAGCAAAGGGATCGACGTGGTGATCTCCACCGGCGACAAGGACATGGCGCAGCTGGTCAGCGACCACGTGACGCTGATCAACACCATGACCGAAACCCGCATGGACCGGGACGGCGTGGTGGACAAGTTCGGCGTCACCCCGGAGCAGATCATCGATTACCTGGCACTGGTCGGCGACAAGGTGGACAACATTCCCGGCGTGAATAAATGCGGGCCCAAAACCGCGGTCAAATGGCTGCAGGAACACCCGAGCCTTGAAGAGATCATGGCGAACGCCGACCAGGTCAAGGGCAAGATCGGCGAGTATCTCAGGGAAGCGCTGGACACCCTGCCCCTGAGCCGTGACCTGGCCACCATCCGCACCAACGTGGAACTGGACTTCGGGCTGGAAGATCTGCAGCTGCGGAACCAGAACAACGACGCGCTGCTGGAACTGTTCCGCGAATACGAGCTGCGTTCCTGGACCGCTGAACTGGAGGGTGCCGGCACCGAGTCAGATCAGGCGCCAGACGAACCCGCTGAGGCGGTGGCAGCGCCGGTCGAAAAGCGTTACACGGTGATCACCGAACAGGCCGATTTCGATCAGTGGCTGGCGCGGCTGAAGCAGGCGCCGTTGTTCGCCTTCGACACCGAAACCACCAGCCTGCGGTATATGGATGCCGAGGTGGTCGGCGTCTCCTTCGCCATCGAGCCGGGCGAGGCCTCCTACGTGCCTCTGGCCCACGACTACATGGGGGCGCCGGAGCAGCTGGATCGCGACACCGTGCTGGCGCAGCTCAAACCCCTGTTGGAGGACCCGACCCGCCCCAAACTGGGGCAGAACCTCAAATACGACAAGAACGTGCTGGTCAATCACGGCATTACCCTCGAGGGCATTGCCGAGGACACCATGCTCGAGTCCTACGTGCTCAACTCGGTGGCGTCCCGCCATGACATGGACACGCTGGCCAGGCAGTATCTGGACGAACAGACCATCACCTTCGAATCCATTGCCGGTAAAGGCGCCAAACAACTGACTTTCAACCAGATTGATCTGGACAAAGCCGGCCCCTACGCGGCGGAGGATGCCGACATCACCCTGCGTCTGCACCGGGTGCTGCGCCCCAGGCTGGCGGAAACCGGCAAGCTGAAATCGGTGTATGAAGAGATCGACCTGCCACTGGTGCCGGTGCTCTCGCGCATGGAGCAGCGCGGCGCCATGATCAGTGCCAGCACCCTGAAGCAGCACAGTCAGGAGCTGGCGGAACGCATGGCCGAGCTGGAAAAAGAGGCGCACGAAGAGGCCGGCGAAACCTTCAACCTGGGTTCCACCAAACAGTTACAGGCCATCTTCTACGACAAGATGGGCTTGCCGGTCATCAAGAAAACACCCAAGGGAGCGCCCTCCACCGCGGAGCCGGTGCTGCAGGAGCTGGCCCACGAGCATGCCCTGCCGCGACTGATTCTGGAACACCGCAGTCTGAGCAAGCTGAAGTCGACCTATACCGACACCCTGCCGGAGCTGATCCACCACCGCACCGGGCGTATTCACACCTCGTATCACCAGGCCGTCACGGCTACCGGTCGCCTGTCATCGTCGGAACCCAACCTGCAGAACATTCCGATTCGCAGCGAACAGGGCCGGCGCATCCGTCAGGCCTTTGTTGCCCCCGCGGGCTGCAAACTGGTGGCAGCGGATTACTCCCAGATCGAGCTGCGCATCATGGCGCATCTCTCGGGAGACAAGGGGCTGCTGACC
>JAEPMM010000328.1 GCA_017643965.1 Marinobacter sp. | reverse complement strand
GAGCCGCATCTTCCTTGATCTGTGTGTACCGGTCAGTCACCCACGGGTGGCAAACATCGCCATCCTTGGTAGTAGTCAACCGGCAGCACGACAGGCCGCACGCTAGGGTGGAGTGATCATCAGACAGCGTTTGCAGGGGGCGGGCATGGAACGGGCTTCCGGGTGCGCGTGTTTTAGGGGCGCGAATAATACCAGAAAAATGTATGGGGAGTAAGCGAAGCGGGTCCCGCCGGGATGGCGAAGTGGCGGGACCCGTTTTTTCTACTCGACGGTGACGCTTTTCGCCAGGTTCCGCGGCTGATCCACATCCGTGCCCTTGAGCACGGCGACATGGTAGGACAGCAGTTGCAGCGGAATGGTGTAGACAATGGGTGCGGTGATCGGATGCACCGAGGGAATCTGCATCACGTGGATACCGTCCTGGGGCTTCACATCCGCGGCCTTGTCGGCAAACACGAACAGCTGGCCGCCGCGGGCGCGGACTTCTTCCAGGTTGGATTTGAGCTTTTCCACCAGGTCGTTGTTAGGCGCCACCGTGACCACCGGCATTTCACTGTCCACCAGCGCCAGCGGACCGTGCTTGAGCTCACCGGCCGGATAGGCTTCGGCGTGAATGTAGGAAATCTCTTTCAGCTTCAGGGCGCCTTCCAGAGCCACCGGAAACTGGGAGCCACGACCGAGGAACAGACTGTGGTGCTTGTCTATAAAGGCTTTGGACATATCGGCGATTTCGCCATCCAGCGCCAGCACCTGATCCACCTGACCGGGCAGCTGATGCAGGGCTGCTACGATTTCAGCTTCGGTGTCCGCGCTCAGGCCGTTGTGACGGGCCAGCGCCAGGGTGAAGATCAGCAGCGCGGTCAATTGCGTGGTGAAGGCTTTGGTGGACGCCACGCCGATTTCCGGACCCGCCTGGGTCATGATCACCAGGTCCGATTCCCGCACCAGGGAGCTGCCCGGCACGTTACAGATCGCCATCGCGGCACGGAAACCGGCCTTCTTGGCCTGACGCAGGGCGGCCAGGGTATCGGCGGTTTCACCGGACTGGGAGATGCACAGGAACAGGGTGTCGGGCTGGATCACGTGCTTGCGGTAGCGGAATTCCGACGCCACTTCCACGGAGCAGGGCACGCCGGCCAGCTCTTCAATCCAGTAACGGGCCACCATACCGGCGTGGTAGCTGGTGCCACAGGCGATGATCTGCACGTGGCGCACGTTCTCCAGCAGCTTTTCCGCGGAGGTGCCCAACGCCTGTTCCAGCACCCGGGTTTTGGTCAGCCGACCTTCCATGGTGGCTTTGATCACCCGCGGCTGCTCGTAGATTTCCTTGAGCATGAAGTGGCGGTATTCGCCCTTGTCAGCAGAGTCGGCACCGTGTTCGAAACGGGTCACCGCGCGTTCCACCGTCTGGCCGTCGCGATCGTGGATCGCCACCCGGTCACGGCGAATGTCGGCGATGTCGCCTTCTTCCAGGAACATGAAGCGGTCGGTCACCGGCAGCAACGCCAGCTGGTCGGAGGCAATAAAGTTTTCGCCAATGCCGACACCGATTACCAGCGGGCTGCCCTCACGGCATACAATCAGGTGGTCGGGCTCGTCGGCGTGGATCACCGCCAGGGCGTAGGCACCGCGCAGGCGGCTGATGGCGGCACGCACGGCGTCGATCAGACTGCTTTCGCCGCGGTAGTGTTTCTCGATCAGGTGGGCGACCACCTCGGTGTCGGTCTGGGAAGTGAACTCGAAGCCGTCGGCTTTCAGTTCATCCCGCAACTCCTGGTAATTCTCGATGATGCCGTTGTGCACGATGGCCAGGCGGTCACCGGACATATGCGGGTGGGCATTGAGCTGAGACGGTTCGCCGTGGGTGGCCCAACGGGTGTGGGCAATCCCCAGGGTACCCTGCAGTGCCTTGGCACTGATGGCATCGGCCAGGGCCGCCACCTTGCCCACTTCCCGGGCCCGGTGCACGGCGTTATCGCCGTCGATGATCGCCATACCGGCGGAGTCATAACCCCGGTATTCCAGGCGGCGCAGGCCCTCCAGAAGAATGCCCTGCACTTCTCGTTCCGATACCGCACCTACAATGCCACACATGTGTTCATCACCTGTCAGAAAATTTGCTGTGTTGCCGGAGAGTTCAGGACTTTTTAACCGGCCTGCTCCAGTCTGCGATATTGCGCTGGCGACCGCGGGCCACGGCCAGTTCGCCGTCCGCCACATCCCGGGTGATGGTGGACCCGGCCCCCACGGTCGCACCCTCGGCAACGGTCACCGGTGCCACCAGCGAGGTGTTCGAGCCGACGAAGACACCGTCGCCGATCACCGTCTGATGCTTGTTAACACCATCATAGTTGCAGGTGATAGTGCCTGCACCCACATTCACATTACGGCCCAGTGAGGCATCGCCCACGTAGCTCAGGTGGTTGATCTTGCTGCCTTCACCGACCACCGCTTTCTTGGTTTCAACGAAATTGCCGACCTTGGTATGGTCGGCCAGGCGGGTGCCGGGGCGCAGACGGGCATAGGGCCCGATCTGGGCGAAGCGGCCCACCTCGGCGCCTTCGATTACCGAGTACGCCTTGATGTCGGCGCCGGCCGCTATTCTGGCATCGCGGATAACACAGCCGGGGCCGATGGATACACCGTCGCCCAGCTCCACGTCGCCTTCAAACACCACGTTGACGTCAATCAGGATGTCGTTGCCAATGGTCAGGTTGCCACGGACATCCACCCGGGCAGGATCCGCCAGGGTAGCGCCTTCCGTCATCAGCCGATCTGCTTCCCGGCGCTGATACCAGCGCTCCAGTTCCGCCAGCTGGAGGCGGTTGTTGACCCCCTGTACCTCGAACGCGTTTCCGGGCTGCGACACCGCCACCGCCATGCCGTGATCCACCGCCATCGCAATGATATCAGTGAGGTAATACTCGCCCTGGGCATTGCGGTTCGATAACTGCGGCAGCCAGTCTTTCAGACGGCGGGCGGAGACCGCCAGGATGCCGGTGTTGACTTCACGGATCTGCAGCTGGGTCTCGCTGGCGTCTTTCTGCTCGACAATGGCGGTCACCCGGTTCTGTTCATCGCGCAGAATCCGGCCATAGCCCTGGGGGTTATCCAGCGTGACGGTGAGCAGGCCGAGGGTGTCGTCATCGATGCTGGAGACCAGGCCTTCCAGGGTATCGGCGCCGGTCAGTGGCACGTCGCCGTAGAGCACCAGCACCCGCGCGTCGTCCGGCAAGTCCGGCAGCGCCTGGGCCACCGCGTGCCCGGTGCCCAGCTGCTGCTCCTGCAGCACCCAGTTAACCGGTTGGCCGGCGGTGGCCGCCTTGACCTGGTCTGCGCCGTGTCCGATCACCGCGTGAATCTGCTCGGCACCGAGCTGGCGCGCCGTGGCGATCACATGGTGCAGCATCGGCCGCCCGGCCACGCCATGGAGAACCTTCGGCAGCGCGGATTTCATTCTCGAACCCTGGCCGGCGGCCAGGATAACGACGTGTAACGGACTCATAACAACAGACCCCCGGTTCAATGGTCGGGTTGGATAGGCATAAACGAAAAAACCGCGTCCCTGGCAGACTACCGGTTTCCCTCGAATCGAGCGATTCGGAAAGGAACCTGCAATCCGCGTCAGGATGCGGCTTCAGATCAGGCGAACCCGAAACTGGCAATCGCTGTTAGCGAATGTTCTTGCGCAGTTTCTGGATGGTGCGCAGCTGAGCGGCGGCTTCTGCCAGCTCGGCTGCGGCACGGGAATACTCGAATTCGCCCGTTTTGTTTGCCAGTGCCTTCTCGGCTTCACGCTGGGCTTCCAGTGCCGCTGCTTCGTCCACATCCTTCGCGCGAACAGCGGTATCGGCCATCAGAGTGATGATGTTGGGCTGCACTTCCAGGTAACCCCCGGAAACGTACAACACTTCTTCAGCACCACCCTGCTTGACGATCCGCACGGAACCGGGCTTGAGCGCGGTCAGTAGCGGAGCGTGGCCATACTGGATACCCATCTCCCCTTCGGTACCGGTAGCGGTCAGCATCTCTACCAGCCCGGAGAAGATCTTTTCCTCGGCACTTACGACGTCACAATGTACGGTCATAGCCATTTCTTACGCCTCTTGGGTCAGAAAGTGAAGAAAGGTTACTT
>JAEPMM010000030.1 GCA_017643965.1 Marinobacter sp. | reverse complement strand
GAGTCCGGCGAGCAAACCACCGGTCTGACCACCGGCTTCCGGGACCTGGATGATCAGACCTCCGGTATGCAGCCGGCCGACCTGATCATTGTGGCGGGTCGACCGTCCATGGGTAAGACCACCTTCGCCATGAACATCGTGGAGAACGCGCTGATCAGCACCGGTACTCCGGTGCTGGTGTTCAGTATGGAGATGCCGGCCGATGCCCTGGCGATGCGTATGCTGTCGTCGCTGGGCCGGATTGACCAGACCAAGGTCCGCGGCGGCAAGCTGGAAGAGGATGACTGGCCGCGGCTGACGTCTGCGGTGAGTCTGCTCAAGGACAAGCCGCTGTATATTGACGACACCCCCGGCCTGAGCCCGACCGAGATGCGCTCCCGCGCCCGCCGCATTGCCCGGGAGAACGATGGCAAGATCGGTCTGATCATGGTGGACTATCTGCAGCTGATGCGGGTGCCGGGCAACACCGAGGGCCGAACAGCGGAAATCTCCGAAATTTCCCGCTCCCTCAAAGGCATCGCAAAAGAGCTGAGCTGCCCGGTGGTGGCGTTGTCCCAGCTCAATCGCAGCCTCGAGCAGCGCCCCAACAAGCGGCCGGTGAATTCCGACCTGCGGGAATCCGGTGCCATCGAGCAGGACGCCGACGTCATCATGTTTGTGTACCGGGATGAGGTCTACAACGAGGATACCCCCGACAAGGGGATTGCCGAAATCATCATTGGCAAGCAGCGAAACGGCCCCATCGGCACCATCCGCCTGGCCTTTATCGGCAAATACACCAAATTTGAGGATCTGGCGCACGGGGACTACGGCGATTACGGTGGGGATTACTGATGCCCCGCAGTACCGTTGCGCGCATTGATACCAGTGCCATCCGCCATAACTACCGGGTGGCCTGTGAGCGTGCGGGCTCGGCCAGGGTCATGGCGGTGATCAAGGCCGATGGCTACGGCCATGGCATCGCCGCCGTCGCGCGGGCGCTGGCTGACGAGGCGCCGCGCTACGCGGTGGCGTGCCTGGAGGAGGCGCTCGCGATTCGCGACGCGGGATTGTCCCAGCCGGTGGTGCTGTTACAGGGGATTCACCAACGTGACGACATGGCGGCATGTGCACGCAGGGGCTTTCAGCCGGTATTGCACAGCGATTATCAACTGGACTGGCTGGGCGCTGCGGCGGAGATTCCGGCCTTCTGGCTGAAGGTCAACACCGGAATGAACCGTCTCGGGTTCCCCGTTGAGGGTCTCGCAGGGCGAATGGATGCGCTGGGCACCAAACCGGCGCTGCAAGGCGCCTTGCAGGGGTTCGTTACCCATTTCGCTTGCGCCGATGACCCGGCCAGTCCGGTCACGGCGGAGCAGACCCGGCGGTTTTCCAGCGCAGTGGCCCCGTGGCCGCATCTGGAAAAGAGTGTGGGCAATTCCGCCGCGCATTTTCTCGAAGGTCAGGCGCTGTTCGATTGGAGCCGGCCCGGCATCATGTTGTACGGTGGCTCGCCGATGATCGGGCAGACGGGGCCAGAGCTGGGGTTGCAAGCCGCGATGACGCTGGAGGCACCGTTGATTGCCACGCGCCTGCTGAAGGCGGGCGATGCCGTGGGTTACGGCGCCACCTGGGTTGCCGACCGGGATACCCGGATGGGGATGGTGGCGGTGGGCTACGGCGATGGCTACCCGCGGCATGCCGGTACGGGCACGCCTGCGGCCGTCAGAGGTCAACGCATCCGTCTGATCGGTCGGGTATCCATGGATATGCTGGCGGTGGATCTGTCGTCCGCCCCGGATGCCCGGGAGGGGGACGCTGTCGAACTGTGGGGGCCGCAGGTCAGTGTCGACGAAGTGGCGGCCCACGCAGGTACGATTGGCTATGAACTGCTGACGGGGGTCACAGCCCGGGTGCCCAGGCTGTACTGACAACCGACAGCGAGGCTCAGGCCGCGGGCTCAGGCTCGTGAATGATTTCCTCGATAAAGTCGAGTATGGCGCCCAGGCTGCGGTCGTCCAGTTTTTTCAGCACCTTGTGAACCACCATCTTGCTGCCTTTAAGCATGCTGCTGATGCCGACTTTGGCCATCCCCATCATCATGCTGCTGGCGTTCAGGCGGCGCAGTGGCTCCAGAAAGAAGAAATCCAGGCCGTCGTCGGTCATTTCGACGATCAGGTTGAAGAGTTTGTCGATGGCTTCCTTGTCGGCCTTGCCACGCTCCCGCAGTTCACCCACGGTGTAGAGGGCACGGGTTCTCAGTTCATCGGAAATGGGGGCGACGATATGGCTTTGTTGTTTCAGCATGTCGGTTCCTGTTGTTGTATGCTCAGCGGGTTCTGATTGGTCATTTCCATAGTATTGTATGGCGGATACCTCGTGTGCCATTGGCTTGAGCGTAATGGGGTGTCCGTCACATCAGTGATATTCCGGGAGGCGTTGGACGCTTGTGCATGTTGTAGTAGTTCATGATTACGGCCCGTTGGGCAAGGTGCTGCTGGAGCGGCTGCGTGAGACGCCGCTGCTGGTCACGCCCTTGCTGGTCAGTGATCCTGACAGGGCAGACCTGTCGGCGCTGGAGGAATGGATTCCCGAAGACACGGACCTGATCGTCAACGCCCTCTGGCTGACCGACCCGGAAGTGGCCGAGCGGGACCCCGAGGGCGTTCACCTGGCCGCCTTTTCCCTGCCGGTTGCGCTGGCGGAGTTTGCCGGTGAGCGCCACATGGCGCTGCTGCAACTGTCGTCCTGTTATGTGTTTGACGGCCGCAAGCAGAGCGCTTACATCTCCTCCAATCCCGGGCAACCCAGCAATGAGTTGGGTAACTGGCAGTGGGAGTGTGAGCAGGCGTTACGGACGTTGCTGCCCCGGCACATTATTCTGCGCACCGGCTGGAGTCTGGGGCGTTTTATCCGCAAGGTGCAGAAAAGCACCTGTGGAGGCGAGACCCTGCGGTTGCCGGGCCGTTGCCGTGGCCAGCCGGTGACGGTACGGGATCTGGCGAGAGTAATGACGGCGGTTATCCTGCAGCTGGATTGCGGTGCGGAAGTGTGGGGTACCTACCAGTACGCCGGTGCCGAAGAGATCACTCTGTATGAGCTGGGGCTTGCCATCGCCGGCTTGCCGGGCATTCCGGCGGGTATTCGCGTGGTGGACGATGTGCCGGAGTGGGCAACACTGGAACCGGCCAACGCCACCCTGATCTGCACCAAGATTCGCAACACCTTCGGCATCAAGCAGCAGCCCTGGCGATCGGGGCTGACAGACGAGCTGGAGATACTCGCCAGGGACTAGCCGCCCTGGCGTGCCGAGTCCCGGGTCACCAACTGCAGTGCTTCCACATCCAGCAGTTCCACTTCCCGCCCGCGGGCGCGGATAATGCCCTGGTTCTGGAAACGGGTGAATACCCGGCTGACGGTTTCCACCGCCAGCCCGAGGAAGTTGGCAATGTCATTGCGTGCCATGGGCAGGCTGAAATTGGTAGGCGACATGCGTCGACGCTGGAAGCGGCTGGATAATGACAGCAGCAGTGCGGCAATGCGCTCCTCGGCGGTGTTCTTGCTCAGCAGCATCGCCAGTTGATGGCTGTTCTGTATCTCCTGGCTCATCAGGTGATACATGTGATGCTGAAGGTCCGGCAATTTGCCGGTCAATTCTTCCAGTTTCTCCACCGGGAATTCGCACACACTGGTGCGCTCCAGGGCCTTGGCGGTACAGGCATAGCTTTCGCCGCTCATGCTGTCGAGGCCGACCAGTTCGCCGGGCATAAAGAAACCGGTGACCTGCTCTTCGCCCCCCTCGGTGATGATCGAGGTTTTCACCGCACCGCTACGCACCGCGAAACAGGATCGGAAGGGCGTGCTCTGCTCGAAAATGTGCTCGCCACGATTAAAGATGCGTCCCTGTTGCACGATATCCTCGAGCCGATCAAGGTCGTTCTCCTCAATGGCCAGCGGCAGGCAGAGATTGCTGAGACTGCACTTGTGACAGGATGCCTTGAGCGGCGAGGCCTGTTTGATTCGGATTGCTTGTGCCATGGCGGATGAACCATCCAGATTGATTCATATCAAACCCGTACCTTAATACGGATAGCCTGCTTTGCCAATGATAGATGCCGCCGACCGGGTAGGTAATTCCCGGAGAAAACCGCCGGATGGTTGCCGGCGGCTCCGTGTCCGAATCAGACCTTCTGGAAAATCAATGACGCGTTGGTGCCGCCAAAGCCGAAGCTGTTGGACATGACAGTGGTCAGCTCGGTGTCGCGGGCTTGCGGGCCAACCAGGGGCATGTCGCTGACCTTTTCGTCCGGATTGGTCAAGTTGGCGGTACCGGCAATGAAGCCGTGCTGCAGCATCAGCAGCGAGTAGATGGCCTCATGGACACCGGATGCCCCCAGGGAATGTCCGGACAGGGACTTGGTGGAGGAAATCGGCGGCAGGGTGTCACCGAACACGTTGCGCACCGCCCCCAGTTCGGCCACATCACCTACTGGCGTGCTGGTACCGTGGGCATTGATGTAATCCACCGGGCGGCTCACCGTGGCCATCGCCTGTTTCATGCAGCGCATGGCGCCTTCGCCGGAGGGCGCCACCATGTCGTGCCCGTCGGACGTGGCGCCATAACCGGTGAGCTCGGCGATGATGGATGCGCCTCGTCGGCGGGCATGTTCCAGCTCTTCCATCACCAGCATGCCGCCACCACCGGCAATCACGAAACCATCACGGCCGCTGTCGAAAGGGCGCGAGGCGGTCGCCGGCTCATCGTTGTACTTGGTGGACAGCGCGCCCATGGCGTCAAACAGCATGGTCAGGCTCCAGTCTTCTTCCTCACCGCCACCGGCGAAGACAATGTCCTGCTTGCCGGACTGGATCTGCTCCATGGCATGGCCAATACAGTGTGCGCTGGTGGCGCAAGCCGAGGACATGGAGTAGTTCACCCCGCGAATGCGGAAGGCGGTGGCCAGGCATGCCGAGACGGTGCTGGTCATGATGCGGGGCACCATGTAGGGGCCGATGCGTTTGACGCCTTTCTCCCGCATCAGATCCACCGCCTCCACCTGGCTGGCACTGGAAGCACCGCCCGAGCCTGCAATGAGCCCGGTGCGGTCACTGGAGACCAGGTCCTCGCTCAGTTGGGCGGAGGCCACGGCCTGCTCCATGGCCAGGTAGCTGTACATGGCGGACTGGCCCATGAAACGGCGCAGCTTGCGGTCGATCACACTGGTGTCCACATCCACAGATCCGGAAATCTGACTGCGAAAGCCCATGTCTTTGTAGGTCTGATTGAAGCGGATGCCGGAGCGCCCGTTCTTCAGGCTGTCCAGAACCGCATCGGTGGAATTGCCCAGGCACGACACAATGCCCATACCGGTGACGACAACGCGTCTCATACTCTCCTCCTGGAATGGATCGCCCTTCCGGGCGATGCCATTGACTCGATGACATTGTTTGACAGTGTAAGGGGTTTGCCGCGGTGGTGATATTTGACCTTGGTAAGGGGCAACCGCCGGCAATAGCCGTTACGTACAAGGCAGGGGGTCGTGCCGTTGATACGCTGGCCCGTATCAATGACGACAAAAAGGAGACTTTCGTGCGCACTCTGTCCCGGTTTCTTCACGATTACGGCGATAGCCATCAGAACCCCCTGAACCAGTGGATACACTTCGTGTGTGTGCCGGCCATTCTGATATCCACCCTGGGTCTGTTCTGGCTGATCCCGGTGGGCCACTGGCTCGGGCTTTCCGGCGCGGCCGCGGAATGGGTGAACGGCGCAACCCTGCTGGCGGCCGTGTCCGGCGTGGTGTACCTGAAGCTCTCGCTGGGGGTGTTTGTGCTGATGGCGGGCTGGTTCGCGCTGTCGGTGTGGGCTATCCAGAGCGTGATTGCCGCCGGCTGGTCGCTGTTCTGGACCAGTCTGGTGGTCTGGGTCGCGGCCTGGGCCGTGCAGGTCTATGGTCACAAAGTAGAGGGCAAGAAACCCTCGTTTGTCGAGGACCTTGTATTTCTGCTGATCGGGCCGATTTTCGTCAGTGTCGAGTTTGCCGCCAAGTTGGGCATTCCGGTTCCGCATGCGGTGGGCTCACAGCCGGAGAATTCCGCAGGAGGGCACTGAACACATCGGATTGGGCTATGCTTGGCAGTTCAGCATTCGTCAGGTCATGGCTATGGTTGTGAAATCCGCGCAAGACACCCACAGCACGGGAGCCGGGAAGGGCACGTTGTTTCTGTGGCCGGATCACTGGCAGGTGCTCGGGCAGTTGATGCCGAACCGGGCACACCGCCACATCAGTGCCTCGTTGCTGGTAGGTCTGGATCAGCCGTTCAGGTTACAGGTCGATGGACAGTGGCGGCGCACCCGGGCGGCGGTCGTCGCGCCGGACGTGCCCCAGGCGCTGGACCCGGGGAGCGCCGCCATGTGGATTGCCCAGCTCGACCCCGACAGCCCGTTCTGGCGCGCACTGGCAGCACTAGTGGGCGATGACCGCTCAGCCGACATCCCATTCAGTGAGGAGATGCGACTGCCAAAAGGCGAGACCGGTTGCTCCGAGATGAGGGACTACCTGAGCGGTTTGGTGAATAGGGTAGGGCACCCGCCCGTGGCGCTGGATGACCGGGTGGCCCGGGTCTGTAAGTCACTGCGGCGAGATCTGCCTGACAAACTGGATGTGAGCGCGCTGGCTGCCGGGGTCGGCCTGTCGTCTTCGCGCCTGAGCCACCTGTTTCGCCAGCAGACCGGCGTGCCGCTGCGGCGGTTCCTGCTGCACCTGAAAATGAATCGGGCGCTGACTTTCTGGGAACCGGGCAAGCCGGTATCCCATGTGGCCGCAGAGGCCGGATTCTACGATCAGCCCCACCTTGTCCGGACTGCCAGGGAGATGTTTGATGCCCTGCCGTCGGAGATTATTGCCAAAGGCTGGCTGCGGGTGTGTCGTTGCCCGTCAGCGTGACTGCTCCGCTTCCCTGGCGGCTCTGGCGGCTTCCGCCTCCCGGGTTTCCTGCTCAACCATGGCCGGCGTTTCCAGGGAAATACGGCCAAGGGTGCCGGCCCGCAGTTCGTTCAGCAGCACTTCCGACACCTTGTGCAGATCCGGTATGCCGCCGCGGGCGAAAAACCGGCGTTTGGCAGCGATGGCATCCATCAGCGCCAGACCATCCACCGGCGTCTCATCCAGCCCGTAGCGCTGCATCACCAGGTCCCGGTAGGCCTGCAGCAGGTAATCCGCCTCGAACAGGGCCACGTCCTCGAAATCCAGTACCGCGCTGCGGATGGCGCCGGTGATAGCCAGGCGATAACCGCAGGCTTCCGGTGACAGTTTCGGCCACAGAAAACCGGGTGTGTCGTACAGCAGTATGTTGTCGGGCAGCTTGATGGCTTGCTGGGCGCGGGTCACCGCCGGTTCATTACCGGTCTTGGCGGCTGGCCGGCCGGCGAGGGTGTTGATCAGGGTGGATTTGCCAACGTTGGGAATGCCCAGAATCATCACCCGCAGCGCGCTTTTCTGGCGGTCGTGGCCGGGGGTCATTTCAGCGGCGAGCCGGAGAATGTCCAGTGCTTCACTGCGCTGGTTGTGGGTCAGGGTGATGGTGCGTACGCCCCGCTCCTTTTCCAGCCATGCCTGCCACTGGGCGGTGATGTCCGGATCCGCCAGGTCACGCTTGTTGAGCACCTTGATCAGCGGGGTATCGCCGCGCAGGTTGGGGACCAGCGGGTTTTCGCTGCTGAACGGAATGCGGGCGTCGAGAACCTCGATAATCAGGTCCATCTGCGGCATTACTTTTTTGATCTCCTTGCGGGCCTTGTGCATGTGCCCGGGAAACCAGTTAATCGCCATGGTGTGACTCCAGTGTTGGCTGAACGGCGTCATTATGGACGGGAATGACTAAATTTTCACATTTGATTGAGGCCGCTGCTGCCGCGGGCTCCCGGCGAGCGGGTTGTGAAGTATGTACAAAAAGAGGGGGTATCGGGGTGAAAGCCGTGGGCATTTTGATTTAGGGTGTGTGACCTGATGCTAGAAACCGCGATACACAACGGAGATTTTTATGAAGCTTGTAAAACTGTTTGGCATTGCTACGTTGATTTTGGGCCTGTCTGCCCCGGTGCTGGCACAAGATATGAGTCAGCAGGCACCGCAGGGGGATCAGGTGGACCAACTGGCGGAACTGGTCGGTTTGAGTGACGACCAGCAAACGGAAATTCGCGGCATCATCGAAGAGATGCAGGGCGAGATTCAGGGGCTCCAAGTTGAGGCGCGGGAACTTCAGCAGTCCATCCAGGCCGAGATCAAGCCGGACTACGACGAAGATAAAATCCGCGACAACGCGGAAAAACTGGGTGACCTGACCGGTGAGATGACCGCCTTGTCCACTCTCATGCAGGCCAAGGTCGATGCGGTGTTCACGGAAGAGCAACGCAACGAGCTCGACAAGCGTATGCAGCAGATGCAGCAGCAGATGCAACAACAGCGTCAGATGCAGCAGCAAATGCAGTAAGCGCCAGCCCTGAAAAAAAGCCGCCACGGTTCCGGCCGTTGGCGGCTTTTTTGTGTCTGTCGAATGCTCAGGGCCCGGGAGAGGTAAGCTCCCCGGCCCTCACGCCAGAAGGCCGGTTAACCCGCCGAGCCAGCGCCGAATGGCTTGATCAGAATGATCAGTCGCGGCAACAGGGTGAGGGCGCCGGCCAGGGCCATGAACATGGCAAAGCCGGTAAACAGGCCAAAGTAGATGGTGGGGATGAAGTTCGACAGCACCAGAATCGAGAAGCCGGTGATGATCGTCAGCGACGTGTAGAACATTGCCCGGCCGATGCTGCGGTGGCAGCGGTGCATGGTGGCGATGTAGTGTCCGTCTTTGGCGAACTCGGTCTTGAAACGGTGAATGTAGTGGATGGTGTCGTCCACCGCGATACCTACGGTAATGGCCGCCACGGTGATGGTCATCATGTCCAGAGGAATGTTCAGCCAGCCCATCAAACCCAGCACCGAGCCTGCGGCAATCAGGTTCGGCGCCATGCCGATCAGTGCGATCAGCAGCGAGCGGAACAGAATCAGGAACATGATCATGATGGCGAGGAACACCACGCCCAGGGTCTTGATCTGGGAGTCGAACAGGCTTTGCAGCATGTTGTTGTACATCCCCGTCATGCCGGTAAACAGCACCTGATCCTCAGCAAAACCCAGCTCACCGGTGAGGTGCCCGTGAATGGTATCCAGCAGTTCCTGACGCCGCAGCTCCGGCAGGGTTTCCAGAATGCGGATGCTGAAGCGGGCCTGATCATGCTCCTCGGAGATGTAAGGGGTGAGGAGAATGTCCTGCAGGTCGTCCGGCACCGCTGAGGGCACGAATGCCAGCTCGAGGGCATTCAGTGGTTGGTCGCCGTTAACCTGGGCGAGCAGATCCAGGGTGGTGCTGATGGACAGCACCTTGCCGGTTTCCTTGAGGCTCTCCAGATAGTCGTGCACGCCCCGCAGGCGGTCCATTTTCTGGTAGGTGTACCAGGTGTCCCGGTACTCGGCCTCATCGCCACAGTCGTCCACGAACGGATCGCAGTCACTGGCAAAGGGATCATCGGAACCACCGTTTTCCGGTGCCGGGTCGTCGGTGATCACCACGTCCAGCGGTGTGGTTCCGCCGAGGCGGTCGTCGATGGTGATCATGCCCTGATGGATTTCGGTGCTGGATTTGAAGTAATCGATAAAGCTGTTCTCCACCGTCAGCCGGTTCAGGCCGATCACACAGAGCACGGCGATGACGGCAGAACCACCCAGCACCAGCTTGCCGTGATGCTCGGTGAAGCGTGCAAAGGCGTCCGTGAAGGGCACTCGGTCCGAACTGACGAAGCGGTCAACCGGCGGGGGCAACAGTGCCAGCAGCGCCGGAAACAGGATAAAGGTGACCAGGAAGGCTACGGACAGGCCGATGGTCATCATCCAGCCGAAATCGATCACCGGGCGGATACCACTGAAGGTCAGCGAGCCGAACGCCACGATGGTGGTGATGGCCATGTAGAAACAGGGTTTGATCATCGCCAGCACTGATAAGCGAAGGGTGTCCCGGGGGGCTGCGGCGGGATCGTCGTGCTGGAACTCCCGGTAACGGACGATGAGGTGGATGGTCAGTGACAGGGTCATGATCAACAGCAACGAGACGAAATTGGACGAGATCACCGTGACCGGCCACTGGGCCCAGGACAGGTATCCGATCACCAGCCACACCGTAACGCTGCAGCACAGCAATGGCACCAGCACCCAGCGCCATTGGCGGAAGATGAGGGCGAGAGTCAGCAGCAGGAAGATCAGCACACCGATGCCGAAGGTGGACAGGTCGTTCTGGATGAACTGGATCATGTCGGCGACGATCATCGGCACACCGCCGAGGTAAATTTCGGCATCGTCGCGGTATGTGTTCAGAATGCCGCGCACTTCACTGATGGTCTGTTCCCGCTCGGCCCCGAGCTGCTCAGTGAAGCGGATGAAGTCATCGCTTACCTTTTCCAGCGCCTGCTGGTCGTCGGCACTGGCGTCGTCGCCGGCCACCGCTTCGCGCAGCCGTTCGCGCTCATTGAGCAGCTCGAAATACCGTTCCGGTGTTGGCAGGTTGACCTGGATGGCGGTGGTGCCAGCATCTTTACTGATCAGCAGGTTTGGATACAGGGGGTTGCTGAGCAGGGATTCCCGGGCGGTGTCGGGGGCCACGTCATCGCCGTCCATGGTCTTGATCTCCGAATCCACCGTGTCAAGGGTGAGGTCCGGGCTGTGCAGCAGGGGCACGTTGAGAATGCTGTTGGTGGAACTGACGGCCTCCAGGGCTTCCAGCTCGTCGCGGAGCTGCCGCAGGGTATCCAGCGTGTCGGGACTGAACAGGTCATTCGCCGGGGTATAGGTAACGATCAGAAAATCGTCTGAGGTGGTGAAGCGGCGATTCACCTCACGATACTGCTCCAGGGAGCGGTCATTCTCCAGCACCAGGGACTCGGCTGAGGCGTCGAGCCGGAACTGGTCCAGCCTGAGACTGGCGACAACAAGGATGAGAGCAAACACCACAAGAACGGCGACCGGGTGGGGGAGAATCCAGCGGTCATAAAGGGAGCGGATCGGGGTCATCGGCACATTGTCCACGCTGCGAAAAAACGAGTGCAGAGTGTGCCACAAACCCCTAGCTGACTGTGACCCTGTTTGAGGCCTCTTCGAGGGAATCAATCAGATTTTTCAGCCGCCGGGTCATATCGGCGCTTTCCGCCAGTTGAGTGACCATGCTCTGGGTGGTGTCGCGGATGCCCTGCACGTTGGCCAGCACGTCGTCGGTGGAGGCGGTCTGGTGGGCGGACATGGTGGCGATCTCCTCGTTGGTGTCGTCGATGCGACTGACCACCGAGTTGATGGCGTCCAGTGCCTTGCGGCCCTGCTCGGACTCATCCACGCAGCGGCTGGCATCGGCGGAGCTCTCGGTCATCTGGCGGACAGCGGTATCCATCGCCTGCAGCAGACGGTCGATGATGGTCTGGATGTGCCCGGTGGAGTCCTGAACACGCTGGGCCAGGTTGCGGACTTCGTCGGCCACAACGGCAAATCCACGGCCCTGCTCGCCGGCGCGGGCGGCTTCGATGGCGGCGTTCAGTGCCAGCAGGTTGGTTTGCTCGGCAATGCCCTTGATTTCCGTGACCGCCTTGCTGATTTCATGGCTGTTCTCGGCGAGGGATTCCACACTGGCGGCGGAGTGACGGATAACGTCCTCCAGGCGGCGAATGGAGTCGGCGCTGCGGGAGACCCGCTCACCGCCGTCCAGTGCCGTACTGCGCGCCTCGTGGGACAGGGTTTTGGCGATGCCGGCCTGTTCCGCGATACCACCGAAACTCTGGAGCATGGCCTCGATCACTTCCGCGGAGCGGTCGGCCCCGGATTGCTGGCGCGCCAGATCGTCGCGGCGGCTCTCCGCTGCGGCGGTCAGTTCCCGCACTTCGCTGTGCAACCGGTCGATGGCCTCTTTCATGCTTTTGACCACGGCCATGGTGCGATCCTGCATGGCATTGAATGCGGTGCCCATCTCGCCGATTTCATCGGTGGAATCCACCTGCGCCCGTTTACTCAGATTGCCGGAGGCCTGAACCTCTACCATGGTGCCTTTGAGACGGTGAACGTGACGCTCGATAAAGGAGATCAGTAACTGGGAGCCGGCCATCTCCAGTGCCATCAGCACCGCGACCACCAGGGCAAAGCCCGGGGCCGTCTCTGAGAACGTGGCCGCAAAACTTTGACCGGTGATGTCGGCAATGGTGTCGATGGCGTAAAGCACCAGCAGGCACATCACCGCAAACACCACGATGTTGAGCAGCCAGAACTTGTACTTCAGGCGGGCGTTTTTGAGCAGGGTCAGCATGGAATTCCCGGTCCGGACGGTGGTCTTAATCTACGGCCTTGACCGGAATTTGCTGGGCGCGAGCCACAGGCACTTCCGGAACAGCAAGACCCAGGTTGTTCTTGTCGAATACGCGATCGGCCCGGTAGCTGGAGCGCACCATGGGGCCGGAGGGCACTTCCATAAAACCCTTTTCAAGGCCGATGTCACGGTAACGATTGAATTCTTCCGGCGTCACGTAGCGCTCGACCGGCAGATGGTTGGGCGTGGGTCGAAGGTACTGACCGAGGGTGAGGATATCCACACCGATGGCGCGCAGGTCGTCCATGGTCGCCAGAACTTCTGCCTCGGTCTCGCCCAACCCCAGCATCAGGCTGGTCTTGGTGATGACATCCGGGCGATGCTTCTTGGCGTGGGCCAGCACATCCAGTGTTTTCCTGTAGCCCGCCCGGGGGTCGCGCACGCGGCGGGTCAGGCGTTCCACGGTTTCGACATTCTGGGCAAACACATCGAGGCCGGAATCCACCACTTTCTCCACATCGGTCATCACCGCGTCGAAATCCGGGGTCAGTGCCTCCACGGCTACTTCGGGCGTGCGCTGTTTGATGGCGGCCACACAGGCGGCGTAGTGGGCTGCGCCGCCATCGTCAAGATCGTCCCGGTCCACCGATGTCAGCACGATGTAGCGCAGCCCCATCAGTTCCACGGATTTGGCGGTGTTCTCCGGCTCCTCCGGATCCAGCCAGCCCCGGGGGTTGCCGGTGTCGACTGCACAGAACTTGCAGGCGCGGGTGCATACGGAGCCCATCACCATGATGGTGGCGGTGCCGTTGGTCCAGCATTCCCCGATGTTGGGGCAGTGGGATTCCTGGCAGACGGTGCTCAGGCGATGCTCGCTGACGTTCTTGCGTACCGCTTCGTAGCGCTCACCACCGGGCATGCGGGCCCGCAGCCATTTCGGCTTGCGCTGTACCGGCGTGGCTTCCGGGCTGGACGCGCGCTTGACGCCATCCTTGATGGCTGAAAAACCATGCTCGTTGCGGAATTTGGAACCACTGGTGACGCGGGGCTTTGCGGTGTCGCTCATTACAACCGGACTCTCGTAAAGACGTTGGGGAGCTTTAAAGAGTAAAACGGCGGCGGGGTAGTTACAAGACGAGTAAGGGCAATCACGGGGTTGTAGAGGGGTAAAGGAGGATAACGGGCACGACTTTCGTCGCACCCTTTGATCTCCGTCAACGTGGGGTCAGGGCGTGGCGGCGTCGAGGGCCTGAGTAATGTCGGCGATGATGTCATCGACGTGCTCGATGCCAATCGACAGCCGCACCAGGTCTTCACTGACGCCGGCACTTTTCAACTCGTCCGGGTTGAGCTGGCGATGGGTGGTGGTGGCGGGATGGCAGGCCAGGGATTTGGCATCGCCAATGTTGACCAGGCGCAGGATCAGGTTCAGGGCATCAATGAAGCGGGCACCGGCATCACGGCCGCCTTTGATGCCGAAGCTCAGAATGCCGGAGGCCTTGCCGCCGCAGATCTTGTCACAGGTGGCTTTGTAGGGGCTGTTGGCCAGCGCGGCGTAGTTGACCCATTCCACCGACGGGTGGTTCTGCAGGAAGTGGGCGACTTTCTCGGCGTTCTCGCAATGGCGTTCCATGCGCAGTGCAAGGGTTTCCAGGCCCTGCATGATCAGGAAGGCATTGAACGGGGCCAGCGCCGCGCCGGTATTGCGCAGCGGCACCACGCGGCAGCGACCGATAAACGCGGCCGGGCCGAGGGCCTCGGTGTAGACCACGCCGTGGTAGGACGGGTCAGGTTCATTCAGCATCGGGAATTTGGCGGCGCTGGCTTTCCAGTCGAACTTGCCGGAATCCACCACCACGCCGGCCACGGTGGTGCCATGACCGCCGATGTATTTGGTGAGGGAGTGAATGACGATGTCGGCGCCGTGCTCGAACGGGCGGCACAGGAACGGCGTGGCGACCGTATTGTCTACCATCAGGGGGATGCCGTGCTTGTGGGCAATGTCGGCCCAGCGCTGGATATCCACCACGTTGCCCGCCGGATTGCCGATGGATTCACAGAACAGTGCCCGGGTGTTGTCGTCAATGGCGTTCTCTACGGCGTCAAAATCGTCGTGGGGCACCATGCGGCAGTCGATGCCCTGGTTGGGCAACGAGTGGGCAAACAGGTTGTAGGTGCCACCATACAGCTGACTGGTGCTTACAATGTTGTTGCCCACCTTGCAGATGGTTTGCAGGGCATAGGTAATGGCCGCCATACCGGAGGCCACGGCCAGCGCTCCCACGCCGCCTTCCAGCTCTGTCATCCGCTCTTCGAGCACCGCGTTGGTGGGATTCATGATGCGGGTGTAGATATTGCCCTG
>JAEPMM010000121.1 GCA_017643965.1 Marinobacter sp. | reverse complement strand
GTACCGACAACGCGGCCAATAGACTGGCGCAGGAACAGGCGCGGAATTTTTTCGTGTTGGCCGGGGTGTTCGCGCTGTCGTCTTTTTTGCCGACACCGGTTGCCTACTGGGTCTTTGCCGCCGGCGTGGCAGCAATCCAGCTGCAGTACATGCTGCCGCGCGTGGGCACGCTCCGCTTCGAACGCTTTGTGCCTCAACTCGGACACATCTCGGAGCGCTTCGGCCTTCTGATGTTGATCTTGCTGGGTGAAGGCTTCTTTAAACTGGTGGTCACGCTGGCCGACAAGGGCGTCTACAGCGTCAGCGCGGGTACGCTGTTCAATGTGACCATGGGCGGCTTGTCCCTCTTCGCGCTGGCCTGGACTTATTTCGACTGCGCCGGCAATGAAAAACCGAAGAGCCGCACCAGTGCCGTGCTGCTGAGATACTGGTTTGCTCACATCGTGATTTTGTGGAGTGCGGTGACGATTGGCGTTGCGCTGGCCGGACAAGTCTACGTCGGCCTGTGGAAGCCTTATCCGCCCGGCTACGCCGCGCTTGGCTCGGTCGGCCTAGCGGTGTTTTTAGCTTCGCTATGGGCGCTGCGTCGAACCGTGACTGATGCCACCGACAAATACCACAGCGGCGGTCTGAGGCTGTTCGGCATTGTCATGGCACTGGTTGTGCTAGCCGTTCATCCCCTCGTACCGTCGATTGTCAGCAACGGGCTTTGGGTCCTGGCGCTGTTCTCGCAGATTGGTGTGCCGATTTTTCTGGCGCTAAGAGATGCGCGCCGGTCTGATAAAATGCTGTGATGGAACATGGCTACGCCCATGCAATTTGACAGATAGCCGCCAGGGATTTGATGGGTTCTTCTTATGCTCATTAAGCCGTAGAACCACATTCTTTTCGGAAGCATTCATCAAGCCGGCCTTTTTGTTTTCGTGATCAGTGATTGTCCGTTGGCGCTGTCCACGCCGGCGCTTCGTCCTCAGTTCGCCGTGCGTCCTCCCGCATGGCGTGCCCCAGTGACTCTTCGAGCTTCACGAACAACTCCCCGTAGCGCCGGCCGGTGGCACCTCGGGATGGACCACCTCGCTGACCGTTGGTGCCCTGGGCTTAGACCTGTTTGAGCACAGTCAGAATGCGATTCACAAGGCCACCGGCAGTGACAAGCCCGAAGGCTGGGATCACCAGATCTCCGAAGGGGGCGAGCCTACCTTGCGGTACTCCGCGGCCTACCACCAGTACCTGGATGGCAGTGAGCCGGGCAGCAAGTTCAAGGTGACCTACTTTGGGAGCGTCGGATACCTCACTGAATTTGGCGCCGCCCTGGTGTTCCGGGGAGGGCTGATTTCGTCGCCGGATAACCGCTTCAACCCGGAATTGATGGCCTACGGTGAGCGGGCGCCCAGCGTCTCCGCGGTCGGCGGTCGGGAGAACTACTTCTGGGGTGGCCTGTCGGTGAAGGCCAGGGCCTACAACGCTTTCCTGCAGGGTCAGTTCCGGGATTCTGATCACGAACTCAGTGCCAATGATCTGAATGTGCTGCTAGCGGAAGTCTGGGCCGGTTACACCTACACGCTCTGGGACAACATGGAGCTGAGCTACGTGTTGCGTGTGCAGAGCTCCGAAATCAAGAACGGTACCGGTGATCGCACCCTGGTCTGGGGCGGACTGGTGCTGAGCAAACGCTTTGGCAGTCACTGACAACCGGTGTACATCACCCTGGGAAATACCATGTATACCGCTGAGCAATTGGTTTTCAGCAAGAGCAGGGCGCATGGTTAGGTTCAGGCATTACTGGAAACGGAGAAACGATATGAGCAACATCGTTGAAGTAAACGACAGCAACTTTGATGCGGCCGTTGGTCGTAACGACAAGCCGGTCCTGGTCGATTTCTGGGCACCCTGGTGCGGCCCCTGCAAGACTGTTGGCCCCATGCTTGAAGAAATCGCCGACGAACTGGGCGATGACCTGGTAGTGGCCAAGGTCAACGTGGATGACAGCCCGGAAACGGCGGCTCGCATGGGAATCCGCAGCATTCCGACCCTGGCGCTGTTCCGCGAGGGCGGCGTGGTGGCCCGGCAGACCGGTGCCGGCACCTTGGGCCAGTTGCGGGCCTTCGTCAAAGGCAACCTGTAACTCACCGGCTCGAATCAACACCCTCCTGCTATGAGAGGGTGTTTTTGTGTGCCGGTTGTGCTGCCCGCCAATGCTGGTCAGACTTATCCGGGTCCATTGCCGTCATTCAGGTACCCCACGATGAAAACCCAGGAGCTGCAACTCCTCTATATTTTCGACGCCATCATGACCGAGCGCTCGGTGACCCGAGCCGCCGAGCGTCTGGCCATGACCCAGCCGGCGGTATCCAACGCAATTTCCCGGATGCGCCAGATCTGGAGCGACCCGCTGTTTGTCCGCAAAGGTCGTAACATCGAGCCAACGTCTTATGCCTTGAGCCTCTGGGACCAGGTAGGCGGGCCCATGTACGCGCTAACCAACGCGGTTTCAGCCACTCAGTTCGACCCCGCCAATTCCAAACGGAAATTTCGCATCGCCGCTAACGACGTGATCGTTGAGATGGTCTGGCGCCAGTTAATCGAATTGCTGGAGCGGGAGGCGCCCGGTGTCGATCTGCACGCGGTCCCGTACACGCCCGATGGCACCTACGACGATCTGCGCGAAGCCCACGTGGACCTGGCGGTTGGCGTTCTGAACCAGCACGACCACAGCCTGCGGAGCACCTGGTTGTTTGAGGGTGGCTACGTGCTGGCGATGCGCGAAGGACATCCGCTGGCGGGTAAGCCGATCACCATGGAGGAATTCCTGGAGGCCCGGCATTTGCTGGTGTCCATGTCGGGCGACGCCCATGGTTTCGTGGACAGCTACCTGGACCAGAAGGGACAAAGCCGCCGGATTGCCGCCACCGTCAATCATTTCTCCATCGTGCCGCAGGTGCTTCGGGAGACAAACCTGATTGCGGCGGTGCCGGAGCTCATCAGTCAGGACTGCGGTTTTGTGAACGGGCTCTGGATGGGAGAGCTGCCCTTTGAAGTTGATCCCACCAGCATGTATCTGGTCTGGCACGCCCGCCATGACCGGGATCCCGGCATTATCTGGATTCGGGACCACCTCGAGCGCCTGCTGCGGGATCGCTGGCACGAAATCATGACCACCTCGCCCTGCGGGCGGCACCTGAAAGCGGTCTAACCGGCCAGAGAAGTCGCCGCCACGGATTGTGGGGCTGGCCAGGTAAGCGCCGGCCGCACCCATGATGGATCCCGCACTTCGGTTCAGCTTCTTCACTAGGGCCTCAGACTGGAAGAAACAAGAAAGGAGATCGCGCTTTCAAAGGTGATGTGTTCTGCGCAACGAAAAAGGGGGCTAACAGCCCCCTCTCGACATTATGCTTCAGCTAACTTTTAAAGGTATGGGTAGTCAATGTAACCTTCCACACCCTGGGAGTAAAAAGTCGCCGGATCTGCTTCGTTAAGCTCGGCGCCAAGCTTCAGGCGCTCCGGGAGGTCCGGGTTGGCAATGAAGGGCACGCCAAAGGCGACAGCGTCGGCCAGTCCGGATTCGATGGCTTGTTCTGCTTCTTCACCGGTGTAGCCCATGTTGAGGATCAACTTGCCCTTGAAGTGTTCGCGGACCGGAGTAATGACGTCCGCTTGCTGTTCCCCGAAAAAGTCGCCGCGCATCAAATGAACAAAGGCCAGGCCGTAGTCGTTCAGGCGCTTGGCGAGCCAGGTAACCAGACCGACCGGATCACTGTCCTTCATGCTCTGGAAGCTGTTGAGGGGGCTCAGTCGAACACCGACGTTCTCGGAACCGAACACTCCGGATACGGCTTCAATCACCTCCAGCAGAAGTCGGGCGCGATTTTCGATCGGGCCACCGTAGGGGCCTTCTCGATGGTTGGAGCTATCACGCAGGAACTGGTCCAGCAGATAGCCGTTGGCGCCATGAACCTCAACACCGTCAAAGCCGGCGCGCTTGGCATTCTCGGCGGCGGTGCGGAAACCGTCGATGATGGCCGGGATTTCGCTGTCGGCCAGTGCGCGGGGAACCGTGTAGGACTTCTTACCTTCCGGTGTGTGCACTTCATCGCTGGTGATGGCAATGGCGCTGGGCGCTACCGGATCCTTGCCGTTGTTTAACACCGGGTGGCAGGCGCGGCCACCGTGAAAGATTTGCAGATAAATCTTGCCACCTTTGGCGTGTACCGCATCAGTGACTTTCTTCCAGCCTGCAACTTGCGCCTCGGAATAGATACCGGGCTCGCGCCAGAAGGCCGAATTGCCTTCAATAGCCATGGTCGCTTCAGTGATGATCAGGCCGGCAGAGGCACGCTGGGCGTAATACTCAACCATCATATCCGTGGGAACGTGATCAGCGTCGGCACGGACGCGGGTGAGGGGGGCCATGAAGACCCGATTGGCCAATTCACTGGCGCCCATTTTCAGGGGAGTAAAAAGTGTGTTCATAGCATCCTCGGGAAATTTTGTGTACAAGAGCTGGTAGCATATCCGCCCGTTGGCCGGGCGGACTAATTCGGACGAGATATATCAATCATCATCCTGACTTATACGACAGGCTGTTCATCTTTTCCTCCGGACAAGCGATCCGGAGGAAAAAAGCCGCCGGCAATCATTGCATTCATCAATTCGCCTACTTTTGCACGCAGGTCATCCCTCAACAACCTCATTGCCGGCGTTATTGACTGTCGGGTAGGACAAATCAGCCACAGCTCGGATACCGGCGGCGCATAGCCCGGCATGATGGTGGTGACACGGCCTGCAAGCAGATCATCCGACATATCAAGACACGATTTTATCGCAAGACCGCGGCCAGCAACGCACCACCGGCGAACCAGATCGCCATCGTTTGAGGCGCGATCGCCCGTCATTTTGACTCGATATTCCTCGTCTCCGCGTTTGAACGTCCAGAGGTCAAATGGGATGTCCTGCAACTGATAGAACAGCCCGTTGTGGTTCTCAAGGTCATCAGGATGAATGGGGCGACCATGACGCGACAGGTAATCAGGAGATGCGCAAAGCAGGCGCGGCACATCGCAAATTTTGAAGCCATACAGGTTGGTGTCACTGGGCGCGCCGTAGCGAAGCGCCATGTCGACCGAATCCCGGTAAAAGTCCACGTTGGTGTCAGTAATCTGAACTCTGAGGTTCAAACCTGGATGCGTTGCCATCAATTCGTCGATCCGGGGCACAACGCGGTTACGACCAAGATCGGATGAAACCGAAAGCCGGATTTCGCCTGTTACAGAGTCAACTTCAGATCGAAGGTTCTGTTGCGCCTGGCTCAACAAGTCAATCGCTTGCTTGCAGTAAGGCAAGTATTTCTCGCCGGCGGCAGACAACCGCAACCTTCGCGTGGAGCGTACGAATAACTCTACACCCAGCTCCTGTTCTACGCGCTTTACTGCGGCGCTGGCTGTGGCAGCTCGCATATCAAGACTGGTGGCGGCAGCGGTAATGTTGCGGAATTCAGCGACCCTCAAAACCACGATCAGATCATCAAGACTCATTTTCAAAAATTCTTTGAATATGTTTAACAAATTTTCCCGTTTACCCGAGTGTAAACGGCGACCATACTGCGCGCTACTCGAAAATCATTGCGGAGACAGATAATGAAAGCTGTTGGATATCGGGAATCTCTTCCTATCGAAAACCCTGATGCGCTGCAAAATGTTGAGATGGAACGTCCCGTCGCAAAAGGCCGGGACCTGTTGGTCAGAGTCAAAGCCATCGCCGTGAACCCCGTTGACTTCAAGGTACGCCAGCAGGCAGAGCCCGAACCAGGTCAGATCAAAGTACTTGGATGGGATGCCGTTGGAGAGGTAGTGGCAATAGGCGAGGACGCTTCACTCTTCAAAGAAGGTGACACCGTATTTTATGCCGGTGACGTTACCCGTCAGGGCAGCAACGCTGAATACCAGGTTGTCGATGAGCGTCTGGTTGGTCGGAAGCCTGCCAGCCTGTCCGACGCCGATGCTGCGGCGTTGCCCCTGACCACGATAACAGCATGGGAAATGCTGTTTGACCACCTGCAACTTGAGCGACAGTTGGCTGGGTCCATCACTCCCAGCGACGATGTGGTACTTGTGATTGGCGCCGCAGGAGGCGTGGGTTCAATTCTAGTTCAATTGATCAAACAGCTGACAGGCGCAAAAGTACTCGCTACGGCATCTCGCCCGGAATCGAAGGCCTGGGTTGAATCATTGGGTGCGGATTTTGTTTTGAATCACCGTGAACCCTTGCAGCCCCAGATCGAAACACTGGTGTCTGCCGGCAAAATTGGTTCTGTAACCCATGTGGCCAGTCTTAACGCCACAGATCAATACTTCGACGATTATGTGGCGGTGCTTAAGCCGTTTGGAAAGATTGCCATGATCGACGATCCTGCAAGTCTGGACGTAATGAAGATCAAGCCGAAGAGTCTGTCATTACACATTGAATTCATGTTCGCCCGCTCAATGCACCAGGCGGATGATATGCAGGTTCAGCACGACTTGTTGAATGAGGTCTCACGGCTTGTAGATCAAGGCTTCATCCGCACAACTGCAGGGAAGCACCTCGGAGCGATCAACGCTGAGAATCTACGTGCCGCACACGCCGAACTGGAATCAGGAACCGCCGTTGGCAAGATTGTGCTGGAGGGTTTTGCCTGACGGGTTCTACCCCGTTACTGCGGACATTCCTAAGAAGAGTCACTCTTAAAGAACCCGGCAAACGATCAAGTTGCCCCATTGCTTCAGCACTTGGATCGCCAGCAATGGGGCTATAGATCTTATTTGGATTCGCCCCGGTATACTAGTCTACAAAAAGAGCACAGGAGGGACTGCCATGAGTAGCCAAACCTGTGCCCCGGAATTCAAAGCTGACGCGGTAGAGTGGAGGTATCAGGTTCAGCCGTTGGACTCCAAGCCTTCCATAATATGCGGCCAGCAGGCTTTGCATCGGCTGCGTAGCAGGTCGCTGTGGCCGATTTCTTTCAGGCCAAAACTGCCTGGTTCCAAAAAATGTTTTTTTATCTGGGCGTTGGGCAGCAGGCGCAGAAAGTCTTCCACGTTTGCAGGCACGGCAATGTGGTCATCTGTTGCGGTTAGCGACAGAACGGGGGCTTTTATATCCGCATAGTGATGCTGCCTTATTTCCTCTCCAAAACTGTTTTCTACGTACCCTGGCGAACGGCACCACTGTCGCCATTGCCTGGCGACACCGGCGGGAAGATCCTCACCGAAACCGATGATTTTGGTCGGCCAGTATCCTTTGACTGCAACGGAGAGCGGTTGCCAACCGTGGAACAGTAGTTTGGCGGCCAGCTTTGTTTTGAGTTTCAAGTTATCGAAATGGCCTGACGATGCTGCAATCAGAACGTAGCTGTCTATTTGAGCGAAGTTGGGCATTAAACCGATCAACTGCGCACCGGCGCTATGGCCAACAAGGCTTACCGGCAGGCCTGGTGCAAGAGCGACGAGTTTTTCTAGCGCTGCCGGCAGGTCCAGCGTACCCCAGTCGACCAGGTCGCTAGAGATCTCTGCTAGAGGAATACCGTTGCGAGAATCCCCAATGCCTCTATTGGAAAACGTCAGCACGGCGAAGCCTTGCTCGCTCAGCCAGGTAGCAAAACTGAAATAGACCTGATGTCGAAACCCGGTGGCAGGGGCGATGAGAACGGCACCGCGAGGAACGTCTGTTGCTGGTCTGAAAAAATGCCCGGTGAGCCGATAGCCGTCGTCACAGGTTATTATGGTTTTTTCCATCATTTACCCAATTAGTAAGCCTCTGTTGCCAAAACAATTCGGCAGTTGTGAAATAAAAGAACAATATTCTGTAAAAGAAGATTATTCTGGTTTTGCCGAAGCTGTCAAACGGTAGAATGAATGTCACGGCTAGTTCAAACAGGCTAATTTCGATTTGATGAACCCATTCCATATTTTAGAAAACAGGTTTCCGGGCCGCAGGGCTGCGCTGAAAAGGGACATCCTGGAACAGGCGCTCTATTGTTTTATTGAGCTTGGGGTGGAGGCCACCACGATCGAAGCCATCAAAGCCCGCTGCGAAACGAGTGTAGGGGCGATCTATCACCACTTTGGCAACAAGGAGGGTATTTTAAGCGCACTCTTTTTTGCAGCTCAGGATGATCAGCGACAACATCTGGACCGGGAGTTAGCCAACACCAACAGCCTTCGCGAGGCTGTGTATTCAGTTATCTGTAGTTATCTCGACTGGGTTGTCGCCAATCCCGAATGGGCAAGGTTCCTGTATCAGGCGCGATCAGCAGTCGCCAAAGGGCCATTTCAGGAGGAGCTGAAAGATAGGAATGCGAAAGGCTTCCGGGAACTCAAAGCAAAGTTGCTTGGCTTCGGTAACGAAAGTAACAGCATTGTTCAGCCGTTCGAGATCGTAATCTCTCTGATCGTCGGCCCGTCGGAAAATTACTGCAAAGCCTGGCTGGCTGGCCGAGTACAGACCTCGCCTCGGGAT
>JAEPMM010000245.1 GCA_017643965.1 Marinobacter sp. | reverse complement strand
GAGAGCCGGTGGCGGCTCGTCGGTGGTCCGCAAGGCGTCCTGGCGGGGGGCCGCTCTCAGCTGCGCCACATGAGCGGCAAGCGGCGTCAGGAGAGGTGCACGCTCGGCGGACAGGTCCAGGGCCGCGACGTCACCCGTGAGCAGGGCGCGCCAGTGAGTGCGGTCTGCAACATGCTGCTTGCAGGCTACCTCAACAAATCCCGCCAGTTGTCGCGTGGCGACCCTTAGCATCGGAATGGCATCCACCGCGCCCTGATCGATCCACCGGGTGGGCACCTGGGAGCCGCGGGTAATCCCGACTTTCAGTCCTGACGAGTTTGCCAGATAGACCACGTGTTCCACCATACAGTGGGTCTCTCCCCATTCGGGCTCACGACATGTGCCCTCGTGGTAATGGCACTTCTCCGGGCTCATGATGCAGGTGTCGCAGGCCGCCAGTTTCCGGAAGCAGGGATAGCAATAGCCCTGACTGAAACTCTTCTTGGTAGTGCGGTCACAATGGATACAGCGAATGACACCGTCATGATCAATCTGCACCGGATGGCCAATCATCTCGTTGAGCGGAACCCGGGTATCTCCCACACGAATCATGTAATCCACCGGTTTGCCCGCCTCAGCAGGCATTTTCCGCAACCGGCCACTGACATCCACCAATGGGTTCAAGATTTGACCTCAACGAACTGTGACGGATCCACCGCGGTCTGACCCGAGGTCTGTTTCACCGACGGGTCACAGGCCGTTCCGGCTTTACGGCCGCGGTCCAGATAGCCGGTACGCTCGGTCTCAGGAATGTTGTGGAGGTTCTCGTAGTAAATCACCGCCTCCAGGCTGATCTCCCGCTGCTCGGGAGTCAGCTTGCGGCCATCGGGCCACTTGCCGAGCTCGAGTGAACGCCGCAGGTTGGCGTAAACCGTCGGATCCAGCCGTTCAATCAGTTCTTCATAGGTCATCTTGGCCTCCTGTGGGCTTGCCCGGAAAAATTATATGCAACCGGTTGACAGATATAAATGATAACCATTATCATCGTTTCACCAAATGACGAAGGTCGTATTCATTTGGTCTCTCTCATCAGGAGCTTTAAGCTCTTTTCATGCCCTGCCTCTCGGCGGGGCTTTTTTTTGCCGTCGTTATCGTGCGGGGCGGCGTGCAGGCAACGTGACCGCCAGCGCCAGCCCGGCAATAAATCCGCCCAGGTGAGCCTCATTGGCCATGCGACCCAACCCGAGCATTTCCGGCAACGGTGTAAATCCGATCACCATCCACACCACGGCGAACGTCACCAGCGCCGGTGGGAACTGGAATCGTGGCAGCCGGCGCTGGCTGAGCCAGCAATAACCGAGAATGCCATAGACCACGCCAGACAGGCCGCCAAACAGCGGCCCGGACACGAAATACTGCAATCCGTTGGACACCAGACTGGTAAACACAACCAACACCAGCAACCGGGCTTTGCCATCAAACCATTCAATCTGGCTGCCGAGGAACCAGAGCATCACCGAGTTGAAGATGATGTGGGTCCAGCTGAAATGCAGAAAATCCGGCGAGATCAGACGCCAGACCTGGCCTGCGGCCAGCGTTTCTCTCAGCGCATCTACCCTTGCTGACAGGGTGTTCCAGGCAAAGTTCTGGGGATCCACCATCATCAGCACAGTGGACAGCTGACCGCGCCCCATATCCGTGACCCAGGCCACCACCACGGCGATCACGATCATCGCCAGCACCAGCGGAGCGTGACGGGGTGACGGCTGCCATCGGCCAGCCACAAAAACCGGGGACTGGCTGGTGGCGTTGACCGCTTGCTGCACCTCCGGCTCGGAGAGGAAGCGGTCCAGCGCCGCCAGCACCGGGTCGGTATGGTCAGGGTTTTCCAGCCAGAGCACCTGGAATCCGCCCTCCTCGGTGATGCGGTGCCCTACCCCCTGCTCCCGCAACCATTGACTGAAACCCGCCAGGTCCAGGCTGGCATCCAACTGTTTGACACGATACACCGGCTACCTCGCCACGCTGTCTTCGCTGGTGGGGTAGTCCGATTGCTCCGGCCGGTCCACCTCCACCCACACGAACTTGTCTTTGGACAACGTACGTTCACCATCCATGCGATAGGCCACCAACCTGCCATATTTTACGGCGCTGTAATCGATACAGGCGACATTGGCCTTGAGGGGTGCCGGGCTGCTGTCCATCCAGTAATGGCCGACAAACACCGGTGGCTCCCCTGCGGGGTAGGAGATCAGCTGTTTGCGCTCCTCGTCAGTCAGTTTCATGCGCGCCACCTCCGGCGGCAGCGGGTCTGGCTGAAAGACAACGTCAGCGTAGGTTTGCGGGTTGTCCGCCCAGAACTTGGTGCGGAAGAACTCACGCACATAGCCGTCTTTACCCGTGATCTTTACCCCTTCGGGCAAACGCAGATCCGTTCCCCGCAGCAACGTATCCATGACCTGCCCGGCAAACGACTCGATGGCCGACGAGGCGTGCAGAAAATCTTCGTCAATGCAGGCGCCGCCCTGGGACTGTTTGAATTTTTCAATCAGATCGCCGTCCCAGCAGGCGTGCACCACCCGAAAGCCATCGTCTTCGATAAACAGGGGGATGGTGTAGAACCACTCAAGGAATTCGTTCCATTCATGGGGGTAGTGATCAAACTGCTCCAGTGTTTCCCGGATCAGACGGTCATGGCGGGCATTGTGTTCCCGCAGCCACTTCCGCCCGCTGCCGGGGCGGGCGCGGGTGCAATAGCCCAGCGCGTTGTATTCGTGGTTGCCCATGACAATGCGCGCCGACCCGTGCTCGACCATGTCCCGCACCAGGTGCAGCGCCTCACGGATGCGCGGGCCGCGATCAATGATGTCGCCAATGAAAATCGCCTGCCGCTTGGGGTGCTGGTAGACACCGTTGATCTTGCGGTAGCCCATCTGATCCAGCAGCCGGGTGAGCGTGTGGGCGCAGCCGTGGATATCACCAATAATGTCGTAGCCGCGACTCGCGGCGTTTCCCTGTGCTGGCATGCTCAACTCGCTGCGATCTCACTGGCCCAGCCCAGCTTATCGCGGCATGTGGCGTAAAAATTGTGATCAACCGGGTGGATCAGGCGGATCTTGAACGGCTTTTTGGTGATGCGAATGATGTCACCGGGCGCACAGGCAATGTTCATCTGCCCGTCGAAACTGATCTGGGGGTAGGTTTCGTTGGTTTCACCGATCACCAACTTGATCTCGCTTTTACCGTCTACCACGATCGGCCGGCTGCTGAGAGTGTGGGGAAACATGGGAACCAGTACAACCGCATCCAGCTTGGGGTGCATGATGGGCCCGCCCGCCGACAGCGAGTAGGCGGTGGAACCGGTCGGTGTCGATACAATCAACCCGTCCGAGCGCTGGCTGTAGACAAAGTGCCCGTCGATAAACAGGTCGAAGCCGATCATCCGTGTCGATTTACCCGGGTGCAGCACCACGTCGTTGAGCGCTGTGCCAAAACCCAGGGGCTGGCCGTTACGCTCCACATTGCCGTCCAGCAGAAAGCGGGTTTCCTCGATGAACTCTCCCTGCAGTACCTGGCCCAGACGCTCCTCCAGATCAGAGGGCGAAATGTCCGTCAGAAAGCCCAGGCGACCCCGATTCACGCCGAGCAGGGGGATTTTGGATTTTGCCAGCTCACGCGCGGCGCCCAGCAGGCTGCCATCACCCCCGACCACAATAACCAGATCACAGATTTCACCCAGCAGTTTCTTGCTCGCGACCTGAAGCCCGTGGCCCGGCAGCATGCTGGCGGTGTCTTCCTCGATAATGACGTGATAATGATTGTTGACCAGGTATTGCTTGAGCTGGCGCAGGGATTCGACCACTTTGACGCTGCCCATACGGCCAATGACGCCGATATTCCTGAATTGATCCATGTAGCTTCCTGTGGTGTCGGGAATGGAGCCGGCCAGTAACGCAACGCCGGTGACCGTCTCGGGACAGTTTAACGAAAGTTACCGGGAATCTGAAAAAAGACTCAGCCTTGAGGATAAATCCGTTCAGGCAGTGACGGGCTCACGGTGTTTTTCACAGCGGTCATCGGTGCCCGCCTGAAAATCCGCCGGCTGGCTGACGCGCATCACCGGCTCGCCACAGGGATCGCCGTCATCGCCCGGATGCAGGCACACCGGGTTCTCGTAATGCTCCAGCCATTCGCGGTAGGCGGGCTCGTTGAGACCACAACGCTCGGCAGCGTAGGCCACCGGATTGCGGAAGTAGGTTTCAATATCCTCATACGGCAGGGTCAGGTGCCCCACCCCGGCGTGATACGCCACCAGGAACACCGACTGCCGCTGCAGCTGCTCCATCACCGAGTTCTCTACCGGCTCCTGATGCCGGAGGTCATAGTTTTCCTGCTCGAGAGCCACGATCTTTTCGTCCCGGAGCTCCAGCTCCCGCTTTTTGCGCTCCAGCTGCTCCCGGATCAGAACCATTTCTGCATCGCTGTTGGCGTCCTGCCGGACATCCTGCTCCTCGTTCCGGGCAATCTGCTCCTGCATGGTGAGGTATTGCTCGTTGCGCTCAGCGAGGCGCGTCTTCAGCTGCTCATTGCTCAAGCGCTGGCGCTCGTATTTCTGCTCAAGCGCCGACATTTCGCTGCGCAGCGCCTGCATTTCCAGGCGATGCTCGCGCTGGATATCAGCCAGTGAATCCCGATGCACACTCTGCAGCGTCTTGATGCGCAGCCGCTGCTCACGAATCAGCTGGGCCAGACGGGCACGATCGGCAGTCTCGGCCTGCGGTGGCTCAGCGGCCAGCGTGGGAATCTGCTCTTCCTGTGTGGGCTCGACCTTGCGGAACTTGAGGCTGTTGGCCTCAATCGCCTTGCGGATGGATTGAAAGGTATTGCTGCCCGGGGTCATGTCCGGATCCCAGAGTTCCTCGGCGACAGCCGGGTCCGGGCATTGACTGCGGCACACCAGGCGAATGGGGCCGGCCCCCATGTCAGGGCCCTTGGCGCCGACCAGAGCCAGTTTCTCGATGGGAATATTCCAATGGCTGTCGGCGCGGCCTTCGTCGTCGAAATAGATCCGGAAAAACACCAGGGAGCGGACCAGAAGATCGCTCCCCAGGTCTACCAACACGGCCCCGCCATCGGTTTCCGCGAGGTCCGAAAGCCCGACATAACCGTCGAGAAAAGCACCAAACTCCGTCGCCCGCATTTGCCGCGACACGTTGCTGCCATCCATGAAAAACACCGCCGAATAACCATCGCTTGCCTGGTCGGCAGATACCATCATTGACTCCCCGCTTGTTCAAACCTGACACCAGAACGCCCGTCACCCCCAGATTGTTCCATCTGAACGGTACGCCGCGAGCATGGGTGACAGCAACCCGGCCCCGAACCTGTGTGGTCCGGGGCCAAATTTTATTATCTGACTGTTCTATCCATCATAGTCTAGCCAGACTGACGGCAGGGGACAGCGAAAAACTGAAACGTTTTGTGATCAGATCT
>JAEPMM010000295.1 GCA_017643965.1 Marinobacter sp. | reverse complement strand
TACCGGGTGTTGACCCAGTGTGAGGCTGCAGGCCTGGTGCTCCGCCACAACTTTGAGGGTGGCCATGCGGTGTTCGAAATGGCCGGCGATGATCATCACGACCACATGGTCTGCACCCAGACGGGTGAGGTGGTGGAGTTCGTGGACGAGGTGATCGAACAGCGCCAGCAGAAAATCGCCAAAGAGCATGGCTTCGAGATTGTCGATCACAGCCTGATTCTGTACGTCAAACCCATCAAGAAGTAAGCGTTGCCGCACCGGCCGGTGCTGTGCGCGTAAGCCATTGCAAAAAAAGGGGCGGGTATCAACCCGCCCCAACAACTCTCGGAATCGAGAGGGGAATGTGCTCGTGTGTCAGTGATGGGTGGCCTGGCCCTTGGTAAACATTTCCCGGGCGTGGGCGATGGTGTGTTCGGTCATGTCGACACCGCCCAGCATTCTCGCCACCTCGCTGATCCGCCCGTGATCATCCAGTGTTTCAATCTTCGAGAAGGTAGCGTCCTGTTCGGTGAACTTGCTGACAAACAGGTGCTGGTGACACTGGGCCGCTACCTGCGGCAGATGAGTGACACACAGCACCTGACCGTCGTCGCCCAGAGTCCTAAGTAGCCTGCCGACCACTTCCGCGGTGCCACCGCCGATGCCCACGTCCACTTCATCGAAGACCAGGGTCGGGGTGGTGGATGTCTGTGCCACCACAACCTGGATTGCCAGGCTGATCCGCGACAGCTCGCCACCCGATGCCACTTTTGCCAGCGGCCGCGCCGGTTGCCCCGGGTTGGCGCTGACCAGAAATTCCACGTCTTCCAGTCCGCACGGCGAAGGCTCGCCGGCGGCATTCCGGTTCAGGTGGGTGACAAACTGCACCGCCGGCATGCTCAGCTGTGCCAGCTCGTCGGCAATTCGCTGATCCAGTTTCGCGGCGGCCTGTTGGCGGGCCTCGGACAGGCGGGTTGCGAGTTCGTCGAAGTGCGTGCGCTGGCTTTGCAGTTCCGCTTCCAGTTGCGCAACGCTGCCCTCGCCGTCATCCAGTGATGCCAGCTCCGCGCTCAGGCGCTGATGAAATTCCGGCAGCTCTTCCGGTGCAATCCGGTGTTTGCGCGCCATCTGGTAGATGGCGCTCAGGCGCTCCTCCACCTCCGCCAGACGCGCCGGGTCGGCCTCGTAATCCTCGACAAAACGGCGCAGGTTGTCGCCGGCTTCGCTGATCTGGATTTGCGCCTCATTAAGCATCTGGATGGTGTCGGCCAGTGCCGGCACTTCGGTAGGCAGGTTCTCCAGTTGCTGCAGGGCCTGGCGAACAAGATCCGCCGCGCTGTTGTCTTCCTCGGTGCACAGCAGTGCCGCCTGCTGGCTGTTGAGCAGCACGGTGTCAGCGTGGCTGAGGTGGGCCTGTTCCTGCTCGAGGCTTTCCTGCTCGCCGCTTTCCAGGGCCATGCGGTCCAGTTCCTCGACCTGGTAACGCAGCAGCTGCAGGCGGGCCTCGGCTTCGTCGGCATTCTGCTGGCGCTCGGTCAGACGCTGGCGGGTTTTGCTCCAGATTTTCCAGGCTTCGCGAGTGTCGCTGGCCAGTGTTTCCACCCCGGCGTATTCGTCCAGAAGTTTGCGGTGGGTGTCTTTGTGGAGCAGCGACTGGTGCTGGTGCTGGCTGTGAATGTCCATCAGCCGGCTGCCAAGGTCTTTCAGGTGTGCCAGTGGGCAGGGTTGGCCATTGATGTACGCCCGTGAGCGGCCATCCTTGCTGATCACCCGGCGCAGGATGCAGTCATGGTCGTCATCCAGCTCGTGTTGTTCCAGCCATGACCGTGCCTCGGCAATCCGCGATACGTCAAAGGAAGCGGTGATGTCCGCCCGTTTCGCGCCGTGGCGAACGGCGCCGGCGTCGGCCCGCCCGCCCATGGCGAGGATGAGCGCGTCCAGCACAATGGACTTGCCGGCACCGGTCTCGCCGGTCAGCGCGGTCATACCCTTGCTGAACTGAAGCTCGACTCTTTCAGCAATGGCGTAATTGGAAACGGTGAGCTGTGTGAGCATGCAGGTGACCTCCGCTCTGATAAGTACTGTGCTTACATACAGTGACTGTGAATATATACAGGGTTTTTCAAGTTTGCAAATGGGCAAGGGTGAAATTGCGCATAAATGTACTCTGCGAGGTTGAAACCGGCGCAACGGGCCCCATATCCGTTCGCAACCCTATTTGATCCGTCCCGCGGGGCGGGTGACATGTTGAACCGGTCGCTGCGGCGGCCGCGGATGAATGACCAGGAGTAGCCATGAGTGCTGACGACAATCGTAACGAGCAGGTAGAGGAAGAGCTGAAGGCCGCCGCTGAAAGTGACGCGGCGGAGGCGGCCGACGAAGCGCAGGCCGGCGAGCCTTCAGAAGCCGAAGCCTTGCAGGCACAGGTGCAGGAATTCCAGGAGCAGATGCTGCGCGCTCAGGCGGAGATGCAGAACGTACGTCGCCGCGCGGAGTTGGACGTAGAGAAAGCCCATAAGTTTGCTCTCGAAAAGTTCGTGAAAGAGCTGCTGCCGGTCGCCGACAGTCTTGAGAAGGCGGTCGAGAGCACCGAAGGTCACGAGTCTGCCGGCGAACTGGTTGCCTCCATCCGGGAAGGGGTGGAAATGACCCTGAACCTGTTCATGAATAGCCTCAAGAAGTTCAATGTTGCCCAGCTGAATCCTGTTGGCGAGCCCTTTGATCCCCAGCTGCACGAGGCCATGTCCATGGTGCCTGCGCCGGATGCGGAACCCAACAGCGTGGTGGCTGTGGTTCAGAAGGGTTACACGCTGAATGAACGGCTGGTTCGTCCTGCCATGGTGGTTGTGGCGCAGGCTAGTAACGCACCAAAAATCGACGAACAGGCTTGAAAAGTTTATTAAGGCGCCAATATAGGCAGTAAACAGACAGCGCCGGATTGCATGTCAGGCATCGCGACCGCGATGCCGCCACCGGATTGAACAAACGAATTGGAGTGACTCAATGAGCAAGATTATCGGTATCGACCTGGGAACCACCAACTCCTGTGTGGCCATCATGGATGGCGACAAGGTCAAGGTTATTGAAAACGCCGAGGGTGATCGCACCACCCCGTCCATCGTCGCCTACACCGACGATGGTGAAACTCTGGTAGGTCAGTCTGCCAAGCGTCAGGCGGTGACCAACCCGCACAACACCCTGTACGCCATCAAGCGTCTGATTGGCCGTCGTTTTGAAGACGACGTGGTCCAGAAAGACATCAAGATGGTGCCGTACAAGATCGCCAAGGCCGACAATGGCGATGCCTGGGTAGAAGTAAAGGGCGAGAAGATGGCGCCGCCGCAGGTGTCTGCAGAAATTCTCAAGAAGATGAAGAAGACCGCAGAGGACTACCTGGGTGAGAAGGTGACCGAGGCGGTCATCACCGTGCCGGCCTACTTCAACGACAGCCAGCGTCAGGCCACCAAGGACGCAGGCAAGATTGCCGGTCTCGACGTCAAGCGAATCATCAACGAGCCGACCGCGGCGGCCCTGGCCTATGGCCTGGACAAGAAGAGCGGCGACCGCACCGTAGCGGTTTATGACCTGGGTGGTGGTACGTTCGACCTGTCCATCATTGAAATTGCCGACGTCGACGGTGAGCACCAGTTTGAAGTTCTGGCCACCAACGGTGACACCTTCCTGGGTGGCGAAGACTTCGACCTGAAAATCATCGAGTTCCTGGCTGACCAGTTCAAGAAAGACAGCGGTATCGATCTGCGTGGCGACAGCCTGGCGATGCAGCGTCTGAAGGAAGCCGGCGAGAAGGCCAAGATCGAGCTGTCCAGCAGCCAGCAGACGGACGTCAACCTGCCTTACATCACCGCTGATGCGTCCGGTCCCAAGCACATGAACGTGAAGCTGACCCGCGCCAAGCTGGAGTCTCTGGTTGAAGAACTGGTTCAGCGCAGCCTCGAGCCCTGTAAAGTGGCGCTGCAGGATGCTGGTATGAAGGCCTCCGAGATCGACGAGGTGATCCTGGTGGGCGGCCAGACCCGTATGCCGCTGGTGCAGGAAAAAGTGAAAGAGTTCTTCGGCAAAGAAGCCCGTAAAGACGTGAACCCGGACGAAGCCGTAGCCATGGGTGCTGCCATCCAGGCGGCGGTACTGTCTGGTGACGTGAAAGACGTGCTGCTGCTGGACGTGACCCCGCTGACCCTGGGCATCGAGACCATGGGTGGCGTGGCAACTCCGCTGATCGACAAGAACACCACCATCCCGACCAAGAAGTCGCAGACCTTCTCCACCGCGGATGACAACCAGACGGCGGTGACCATCCATGTGGTGCAGGGTGAGCGCAAGCAGGCGGCACAGAACAAGTCGCTGGGCCGTTTTGACCTGGCCGATATTCCGCCGGCTGCCCGTGGTGTGCCGCAGATCGAAGTCACCTTCGATATCGACGCCAACGGTATCCTGAACGTGTCCGCGAAAGACAAGGCCACCGGCAAGGAGCAGTCCATCGTGATCAAGGCCTCCTCCGGCCTCAACGACGATGAAATCGAGAAGATGGTGCGTGACGCCGAGGCCAACGCCGAGGAAGACCGCAAGTTCGAAGAACTGGTGCAGGTTCGCAACCAGGGCGACGCCATGGTTCAC